>NZ_JBEZVJ010000007.1:0-258271 GCF_040636935.1 Streptomyces sp. NPDC032940
TGCAGGACGGTGTCCTCGGGCAGTGCCGTCGTCTCGGTCAGGGCGCGCTGAAGGGTGGGTCCGTGGTGGAACTCGTAGGCCAGCCAGGGCACTCCGGCCTCGGAATCGGCGTCGATCACGCGGGCGGTGCGGGGGCTGTGGACGCGTCGGGCGGCGAGGGCTTCGCGGCGTAGTCGGTGCCGGAAGGTGTCGTCGTAGGCGGCGAAGGTGTCGCGTACGAGTTTGACGGCGACGAGGCCGCCCGCGGGGCCGGAGGCCAGGAGGACCCGGCCCATGCCTCCCTCGCCCAGTACCGCGCGCGTCCGGTACGGCCCGACCGTACGCGGATCAGACGGCGCCAGGTCCCACACAGACGGCCTCTCCCCGATGAAGGTGGTGCGCCTCGACTTCTCTTCCCGGTCTCGCGGCCACTTTTCACGTAACCGGGAGTGGGCGTCACTGTAGTGGACGACGTCCGAGGGACGTCGACGTTCCGGCAAGGTCACCGCAGCGGGTCCGCGTCTCCCGCGAAGCCTCCGTCACGCCCATTGCCCGCACTGCCCCGCCTCGCCATGTCAACGAAGAATCACCTCACTCGACGAGGTGCGGGATGTGATGGACCACCCGACCCTCGGTGTCGCGCTCGGGCTCGTGGGCGTGGCGGACGGCGCGAAGGCATGGGCGTGGTCGTAGGCCGGCTCGGTGGCCGGCAGCGACACGGGTGCCGGCCCGGAGTACGTGTGGGACGACGCGACGGGCCCCCTGATGGCCTCGTTGCTCGAGAACGGCAGCGTCCCTACCGTCAACGCGGCGATGAAGGGGTGGGTGAACAACGGCGGCCCGCTGCCCGGTGGTCTGCCGGCCGCCCTCACCGCGCACCTGAGCCGGCCGACAGGCTGCCCTCCTGAGCCGGCCGGGCCGAACCGACCCGCGCCGGCGACTGCGACCGGCGCCGGGACACCTGCCTGTTCATGCTGTACGGCCCCGGCAGCGGCATGATGAGCACCGTGATCCCGCGAGGCCGGAAGCGTCTACTGGCCGGCGGGCGCCGCCGGCCCCGGCCCGGCGAGCCGGGCGACGAAGTCGTCGACCATGGCGATCTGCACGTCCTCGGGAAACCGTCCGGGGTCGAAGAGGGCCTGTACGACGAGTCCGTGGACGAAGGCGACGGCAGCGGCGGCCAGCTGACCCGTGTCGGCCGTCGCGGGGATCTCCCCGAGGTCACGTGCCGTCTCCAGATGAGGGCGGAAACCGTCGCGCAACCTCGCGTACCGGTCGCCCTGTCGGGCGGCCAGCGCCTCGTCGGCGAGGGACTGGTCCCAGGAGCCGACCCAGACGCGGTTGCGGGCGGTGTCGGCCGGCGTGAGCGGCAGGATGTCGAGCAGCATGGCCCGCACGGTGGACAGGCCGTCGGCGGGGGGAGTCCGGCGCGGGCGTCCGGCCGTGTCCTGTTCCAGCAGCTCCAGCGCGTGCGTGACGAGGGCCCGCTTGCTCGGGAAGTAGTGCGTCAGCATGCCGGTCGAGACGCCCATCTCGGCGGCGACGGCGCGCAGCGTCAGCCCGTCGAATCCCTTGGCGGCAAGGACGCGCCACACCGCCTCGGACACGTCCTTGCGGCGGGCTTCGTGATCTCCGGGTGCGGGGGGCGTCATGCCGCTAGCCTACATACCAAACGCTTGTTACGTACCCTCCCTGCCATGTGACCGCGGGCAGCTCCTCGTCTGCGTCATCGGCCGGCCCGACCCGGAAGGCGGAACGCCCATGTTCACCGACCCGCTCGACGACCGCGCACACCTTGGTCCCCTGGAGCCTTGGCAGGCTCCGGAGTTCCTGGCGCACATCGACCGGGCCCGCCCCCTGGTCGACCCGTGGATCCCCTGGGCGTCACTCACCACCGACCTGGCCTCGGCCAGATCGACCCTCCAGCGCTACGCCGACCTCTCGTCCTGCGACAGCGGCCGGATATACGGGATCTGGCTGGACGGAGTGCTCGTCGGCGGCGTCATGTTCACCCGCTTCGACGCCTCCTCGGGCGTGTGCGAGATCGGCTGCTGGCTGGAGGAGGCCGGGCAGGGCCGAGGGCTGGTGACCCGTGCGTGCCGGGCACTGATCGACTGGGCCTTCACCGAGCGCGGAATGAGCAGGGTCGAGTGGTGGGTCGCCTCGGGCAACACCCGCAGCATCGCGTCCGCCCGCCGTCTGGGGATGACCCGGGACGGCGTGCTCCGGCAGCGTTACCCGTACCGCGGGGTGCGCCACGACAGCGAGGTGTGGTCCGTCCTGGCGCAGGAGTGGCCGCCGGCAGAGGGTCGGGCCACACGCGA
Source organism: Streptomyces sp. NPDC032940 (assembly GCF_040636935.1). Taxonomy (NCBI): domain Bacteria; kingdom Bacillati; phylum Actinomycetota; class Actinomycetes; order Kitasatosporales; family Streptomycetaceae; genus Streptomyces; species Streptomyces sp. NPDC032940. Next base: position 2,304 of record NZ_JBEZVJ010000007.1, read on the forward strand.
GCCCGAGCCCGGGTTCGTGTCCGCCTCCGGCGACCAGGCGGAGATCGACCGGTTGATGGGCCTGTTCATGGACTCCTTCACCAACACCGGCGGAAGGCGCTGCGATCTGGAGATCATCCGTGAACTCTTCGTCCCGGAGGGGCGGATCATCTCCAACATCGGGAACGACCCCGTGATCATGGACGTGGACGCGTTCGTCGAACCGCGTCGCAAGATGCTCAGCGACGGCACGCTGACGGAGTTCTCCGAGTGGGAGGTCTCCCAGCGCACCGAGATCTTCGGATCGGTCGCGCACCGGTTCAGCGAGTACCGCAAGTCCGGCGTCCGGGACGGAGCACCCATCGAGGGGCGCGGTCACAAGACCACCCAGTTCCTCCGGACCCGAGACGGCTGGAGGATGTCCTCCATGGCCTGGGACGACGAACCGGCCCGCCGTCCGGAGTGACGGGCACCCGGCTCCCCGGCCCACGGCCACGTCCTGCCCGGCGGGCGGTCCAGTGCCGCAGGTGCGGGGCCCGGGCCGGCCGCACCGCGCGCTCCCGGGCCGCGGCCGGCACCTCGAACGAGGTCAGCGCGACCGGCGGGGCGAGCCGCTGCACCGTCGTCGACTGCACGGCGAAGGCCCGCAGCCCCTCCGCTCCGTGGACCCGCCCGAAACCGGAGTCCTGCGAACCGCCGAACGGCAGCGTCGGCGCCGCCGCGTGGTGCGGGGGCGGTGTCTGGGGGGCGGTCATGGGGTCCCCTGTGAGGTGAAGATGCAAAAGCCACTTCGCATGGGGAGCCTTGCATGCTCGGGCCCGGCACCTGTCCGGGCATGCGTGGACACCCCCTCGTCACCGTCACGCACGGTGACCGATTCTGATCGAGTCCGACCGCTTCTCGATACTTCCGGAGCGACTGCTTCACCGGCTTATCGGTCTGTCGTACGACGCCTCATACCAGAGCGGGACGTTGTCCGAAGGACTTTGGCAACTGCCCACCGCACTTGATGTGCGGGCGACTACTGTCAGTGTCCGTCGGGCGGCGTAGGGCCGGAGCCCCGGTCCGTCCGGCCGACCCGCGACGGCGCACACCCGTGTGGCGTCGCGTGCCCGCGTGACGTCCGCCCCACGCGCCGGCACCCGTGCCCGACGGACCAACGGACCAGTACGAGGACCCCGATGTCTCACCTCCGCGCCCCCGCCGCGCGAGCAGACCGCCGTGAGGGCGGACGGCACGGCCGGCCGGCCTCACATACCGCCCCCGCGCTGCACGAGACCCACATACGGCCCCAACTCCTGCGCCTGGCCGTGCTGCCGCCCGTCGCGGTCGCCCTCAGCGCCTGCGCGGCCGTGCTGTTCATCGTCCGCTCCACCGGCGTACGGCCGGGTCCCGCCCTGTGGGCCGTGCTCGGCGGAGCGGTCTCGGTGGCACTGGCCGCCGTCGTCATCGCCGCCGTCGCCGCCGGCCGCGCCGCGCGGTCCGTGCACGACCGGGTCGCCGCGCTGCGCCGCAGCGCCGCGCGCGGGGAGGGCGAACTGCGCGCCGCCCTCGAGGCGTTGCGCCGCGGCGAGACCCCGCCCCGGCGCAAGTCGCGCGGCGGGCCCCCGGCCGACGCCGACGACTTCGAGCTGCTCGCCGCCGACCTCTCCCGCGCCCACGACGCCGCCGTCACCGCCGTCGTCAAGGCCGCCCAGCTCTCCAGCCAGGCGGGCAGCGAACAGAAGCTGGAGGTCTTCGTCAACCTCGCCCGGCGCCTGCAGTCCCTGGTGCACCGCGAGATCTCCATCCTGGACGAGCTGGAGAACGAGATCGAGGACCCCGACCTCCTCAAGGGCCTCTTCCACGTCGACCACCTCGCCACCCGCATCCGCCGCCACGCCGAGAACCTCGCCGTGCTCGGCGGCGCCGTCTCCCGCCGGCAGTGGAGCAACCCGGTGGACATGACCGAGGTGCTGCGCTCCGCCATCGCCGAGGTCGAACAGTACTCCCGGGTCCGGCTCGTCCCGCCGATCGACGGGACCCTGCGCGGCCACGCCGTCGCCGACGTCATCCACCTGCTGGCCGAACTCGTCGAGAACGCCACGCTGTTCTCCGCCCCGCAGACCCAGGTGCTGATGCGGGCCAGCCTCGTCACCTCGGGCCTCGCCGTGGAGGTCGAGGACCGCGGACTCGGCATGCCCGTCGCCGAGCAGAGCCGGATGAACGCCCTGCTCGCCGACCCCGACCAGGTGAACGTCGCCCGGCTGCTGGCGGACGGCCGCATCGGGCTGTACGTGGTCTCGCAGCTCGCCAAGCGGCACGGCATCACGGTCCGCCTGCAGACCAACATCTACGGCGGGGTGCAGGCCGTACTCGTCGTACCGCAGGCCCTGTTGGGCACCGAACCGGGCCTTGAGGAGGGCGGGGAACAAACCGGGGAGACCACGGGCCCCACGCCGGCGCTCGCACCCCCTCCGCAGCAGCACCGGCTGCCCGGGACGTCCGCCTCAGCCCTGCCGGGCCCCGGGACGCCTGCCACCGAGCCCGTGCCGGGGGCGCCCGTTCCCCCGTCCGCGGTGCCCGTGCCGGGGGCGTCGGCTCCCGCCGCTCAGGTGCCGGGTGTCCCCACCCCCGTCCCGCCCGGCACCGGGGCGCCCGCGTCCGACGCACCGGCCTCCGACGCGTCCGGCACCGGGGCGCCGGTGCCGGGCGGGACGTGGGCGGACGAGCCCGCTCCCGGGTCCTCCGTCTCCGCCGTACCGGCCGTCCCCGAGCGCGAGCCCGCGCCCGCCGCTCCCGGGGCGGCGGCCCCCGGCCGTCACGCCTCGTCGGTCCCCGCGCACGGCGGGGAACCCGCGCCGCTGCCCGTGCGGGGCGCACGGCAGGACCGGGCCAACCCGGCCGCCGCCGTGCCGGGCATCGGGCCCGCCGACCGGGCCCCCCTCGCCGAGCACGCGACCACCCGGCCCGTCCCGCGCCACAGCGCCGTACGCGGCACCATGGGCAAGCCCCAACTGCCCCGCCGCCGCGCCCACGAGCACCTCGTGCCGCAACTGCGCGGCGGCCCCGCGCCGCGCCCGGAACCCGGCCCCGAGCAACTCGTCGGCCACGACCCCGGCCTGATGGCGGCCTTCCAGCGCGGCGTCGGCCTCGCCGAGGCACAGCAGCACCTGGAGCAGGCCCACCCGGACGCACCCCCCACCCCGCCCGGCACCCCCGTCGCGTTGCCCGCGCCCCGCGCCGACCGCAGCGCCGCCGCGCACGACGGGAGCGAACCGGCCGGATGACAGCACCCCCGACCATCCCCGGCACGCCCACCCCCACCCCCGCACCCATGCCCACGCCCGCCCCCACCCCCGCACCCACGACCAGCGCTCCCGCAGACCTTCGTACCCCAAGGAGTCGATCCACCATGGCGAGCGATGCGCCGACCGGCCACGTGTCCGACCTCGACTGGCTGATGAGCGGCCTCGTCCAGCGTGTGCCGCACACCAGCAGCGCGGTGCTCCTGTCCGCCGACGGACTGGTGAAGTCCGTCCACGGCCTCGACGCGGACAGCGCCGACCACATGGCCGCCCTGGCCTCCGGCCTCTACTCCCTCGGCCGCAGCGCCGGCGTCCGCTTCGGCGACGGCGGCGACGTACGGCAGGTCGTCGTCGAACTCGACTCGACCCTGCTCTTCGTCACCACCGCCGGCTCCGGCACCTGCCTCGCCGTGCTGGCCGGCCGCGAGGCCGACGCGGCCGTGCTCGGCTACGAGATGGCGATGCTGGTCAAGAGCGTCCGCCCCTACCTGGTCACCGCCCCCCGGCAGCACGCCGTGGAACCCCCGGCGATGAGGCCTTGAGGGTGGCAGCGGCCGGCGACGGGCCCTGGCTCGACGACGCCGCCGGACGGCTGGTGCGCCCCTTCACCGTCAGCAACGGCCGTACCCGGCCCACCGTCGCGCTCGACCTGATGTCCCAGGTGATGGCCACCGGTGCGACCCCCCTCGGCTATCTCGGACCCGAACACGCGCAGGCGCTCGACCTGTGCCGGGGGCCCCTCCCGGTCGCCGAGCTCGCCGCCCACCTGAGGCTGCCGGTCGCGGTCACCAAGGTGCTGCTGTCGGACCTCGTCGACTGCGGCGCGCTGACCACCAAACCCCCCGCCGCGTTCCACCACGACCCCACGGACCGGGCCCTTCTGGAGGCAGTGCTCGATGGACTACGACGACAGCTCTGACTACGGCCGCGGCCACGACGACGGCACCGACCCCTTCCCCACCGCGCTGAAGATCCTCGTGGCGGGCGGATTCGGTGTCGGCAAGACGACCTTCGTCGGCGCGGTCAGCGAGATCGCCCCGCTGAGCACGGAGGAACTGCTCACCACCGTCAGCGCCGCGACCGACAACCTCGACGGCATCGAGAACAAGCTCGAGACGACCGTCGCGATGGACTTCGGCCGCATCACCCTCGACCCGCAGCACGTGCTGTACCTGTTCGGTACCCCCGGCCAGGAACGGTTCTGGTTCATGTGGGACGAACTGTGCGAGGGTGCGCTCGGCGCGGTGATCATCGCCGACACCCGGCGGCTGGAGGAGTCCTTCGCCGCCGTCGACTTCTTCGAGGAGCGCGGCCTCGGCTTCATCGTCGCGATCAACGAGTTCGACGGCTCCTACCGCTACGACCCCGAGGAGGTGCGCGCGGCCATGGACCTCCATCCCGAGATCCCGATCGTGCGCTGCGACGCCCGGATCTCCAGCTCCGGCGTGCAGACGCTGCTCACCCTCGTCCGCCACCTCATCGCCCACACCCCGGCCCCCACGACGGGGTCCGGCGCCGGAGCCCGCCCATGAGCTACGACCCGCCGCGCCCGGTCGGACGTCTGCTGCTCACCCCCGAGGACCGGGAGGCCCCCGCCCGGGTGCGCCGGCTGCACCGGCTCGGGCTCGCGCAACGCCCGGACCCGGCCCTCGACGCCTTCGCGGCCCATCTCGCCGGGCTGGTCGAGGCGCCGTACGCGATGGTCAACTTCCTGGTCGAGGGCGGGCAGTTCTTCGCCGGCCTGCGGGTGCCCGAGATACCGCCCGTGCGGCGCGGGGACGGCACCAGTCCCGAGTTCGGCCGCGTCCAGCCCCGTGACCGCGGCTTCTGCCCCCATGTGGTGGTCCGGCGCAAGGCACTGGTCCTGGAGGACGTGCGCGACTACCCGCGCTTCGCGGGCAACGCGGTCGTCGACGAGTTCGGCATCCACTCCTACCTCGGCGCGCCGCTCATCGACAGCACGGGCACGGTGCTGGGCACCGTCTCCGCCGCCGACGTACGGCCCCGGACCTGGGGGAAGCCCGGCCTGGAGACCGTCAAGGCGTCGGCCGCGGACCTCGTACGGCGCATCGAACGCAGCGCGGAGGACGGGCTCCCCCTGTGAGGCGGTCCCGCGGCCGTGCGGGGGTGTGAAGGAAAGCTGCGGCCGGGCTTAAGAAAGGCTCGATGGACCCGGGGCGGTCGCGTACGGCAGATTGCTGTGCGATTCCACTTCCCTCCCCGGACGCGGGCCGCTTCGGCATGCCCGGCGCCGGGACCACACCCGTCAGGAGCCGTAGCGTTGAAGGCGCTGGTCAAGGAGAAGGCGGAGCCCGGGCTCTGGCTCGCGGACGTCCCCGAGCCCGCCGTGGGCCCCGGTGACGTGCTCATCAAGGTGCTGCGCACCGGTATCTGCGGCACCGACCTGCACATCCGGGCCTGGGACGGCTGGGCGCAGCAGGCCATCCGCACCCCGCTCGTCGTCGGCCACGAGTTCGTCGGCGAGGTCGTGGAGACCGGCCGGGACGTCACCGACATCAAGGCCGGCGACCGGGTCAGCGGCGAAGGACACCTCGTGTGCGGCAAGTGCCGCAACTGTCTGGCCGGACGGCGTCACCTGTGCCGCGCCACGGTCGGCCTCGGAGTCGGCCGCGACGGGGCCTTCGCCGAGTACGTCGCCCTGCCCGCCGCCAACGTCTGGGTGCACCGCGTCCCCGTCGACCTCGACGTCGCCGCGATCTTCGACCCGTTCGGCAACGCCGTGCACACCGCCCTGTCCTTCCCGCTGGTCGGCGAGGACGTCCTCATCACCGGCGCGGGCCCCATCGGCCTGATGGCTGCCGCCGTGGCCCGGCACGCGGGCGCCCGCAACGTCGTCGTCACCGACGTCAGCGAGGAACGCCTCGACCTCGCCCGCAAGATCGGCGTGAGCCTCGCCCTGAACGTCTCGGCCGCCACCATCGCCGACGGCCAGCGCGAACTGGGCCTGCGCGAGGGCTTCGACATCGGCCTGGAGATGTCCGGCCGCCCCGAGGCGATGCGCGACATGATCGCCAACATGACGCACGGCGGCCGGATCGCGATGCTCGGCCTGCCCGCCGAGGAGTTCCCGGTCGACTGGGCCAGGATCGTCACGTCGATGATCACGGTCAAGGGCATCTACGGCCGCGAGATGTTCGAGACCTGGTACGCCATGTCGGTGCTGCTCGAGGGCGGCCTCGACCTCGCCCCCGTGATCACCGGCCGGTACTCCCACCGCGACTTCGAGGCCGCCTTCGCCGACGCCGCCAGCGGCAAGGGCGGCAAGGTCATCCTCGACTGGACCGCGTAAGTCTTTCGCCTCTTGCGGCCTTTCCAGCTTTGCAAGCTTTTCCAGGAGCTTAGGAGTTTCCGAGATGTTCGACTCCGTGCGCGACGACCTGCGCGCCACCCTCGACGAGATCCGCGCCGCCGGCCTGCACAAGCCCGAGCGCGTCATCGGCACCCCGCAGTCCGCGACCGTGGAGGTCACCGCCGGGGGCCGCCCCGGCGAGGTCCTCAACTTCTGCGCCAACAACTACCTCGGCCTCGCCGACCACCCCGAGGTCGTCGCCGCCGCCCACGAGGCGCTGGACCGCTGGGGCTACGGCATGGCGTCCGTCCGCTTCATCTGCGGCACCCAGGAGGTCCACAAGGAGCTGGAGGCACGCCTGTCCGCGTTCCTCGGCCAGGAGGACACGATCCTCTACTCCTCCTGCTTCGACGCCAACGGCGGCGTCTTCGAGACCCTGCTCGGCCCCGAGGACGCGGTGATCTCCGACGCCCTCAACCACGCCTCGATCATCGACGGCATCCGCCTCAGCAAGGCCGCCCGCTTCCGCTACGCCAACCGCGACATGGCCGACCTCGAGGCGCAGCTCAAGGCCGCCGGCGACGCCCGCCGCAAGCTGATCGTCACCGACGGCGTCTTCTCCATGGACGGCTACGTCGCCCCGCTCGACGAGATCTGCGACCTCGCCGACCGCTACGACGCCATGGTGATGGTCGACGACTCGCACGCCGTCGGCTTCGTCGGCCCCGGCGGACGCGGCACCCCCGAGCTGCACGGCGTCATGGACCGCGTCGACATCATCACCGGCACCCTCGGCAAGGCCCTCGGCGGCGCCTCCGGCGGCTACGTCGCCGCCCGCGCCGAGATCGTCGCACTGCTGCGCCAGCGCTCGCGGCCCTACCTCTTCTCCAACACCCTGGCCCCGGTGATCGCCGCCGCCTCCCTCAAGGTCCTCGACCTGCTGGAGTCGGCCGACGACCTGCGCGTCCGCCTCGCCGAGAACACGGCCCTGTTCCGCCGCCGGATGACCGAGGAGGGCTTCGACATCCTCCCCGGCGACCACGCCATCGCCCCGGTGATGATCGGCGACGCGTCGAAGGCGGGCCGCATGGCGGAGCTGCTGCTGGAGCGCGGCGTGTACGTGATCGGCTTCTCCTACCCGGTGGTCCCGCAGGGCCGGGCCCGCATCCGCGTGCAGCTGTCCGCCGCCCACTCCACCGAGGACGTGAACCGCGCGGTGGACGCCTTCGTGGCGGCGCGGGAGCAGCTCGGCGCCTGACCCCGGCGACCTGAGAGGATCGATTCCGTGATCGAAGCGCGGCGGCTGCACATCCTCCGAGCGGTGGCGGACCACCGCACCGTGACGGCGGCTGCCGCCGCGCTGTACCTCACCCCGTCGGCGGTCTCCCAGCAGCTGACCGCCCTGGAGCAGGAGACCGGGCACCGCCTGGTCGAGCGCGGCGCCAAGGGCGTACGGCTGACCCCGGCCGGCGAGATCCTGCTCAGCCACACCAACGCCGTCCTCGCCCAGCTGGAGCGGGCCGAGGCCGAGCTGGCCGCGTACGGCTCGGGCGAGGCCGGCACGGTCACGGTCGCCGCCTTCGCGACCGGCATCACCCTGGTCGTCGGGCCCGCGCTGGCCCGCCTCGCTCAGTCGGCGCCCGGCATCCGCATCCGCGTCCAGGACGCGGAGGGCGACGCCAGCCTGCCGATGGTCCTGGACCGGCAGGTCGACGTGGCGGTGGCCGTCGAGTACCGGGGGGCGCCGGCCGCCGACGATCCGCGCCTGACCCACGTCCCGCTGTACGCGGAGCCGTTCGACGCCGTCGTCCCGGTCACCCACCGCCTCGCCGACGCCGCGGAGGTGCCGCTCGCGGAGCTGGCCAAGGACCCGTGGATCGGCCCCTACCCCGGCAATCCCTGCCACGACGTGGTGGTGCTCGCCTGCGAGACGGCCGGATTCCAGCCCCGCCTGGAGCACTCCTCGGACGACTTCCGCGCGGTGGTCTCCCTCGCCGCGGCCGACGCGGGCGTGGCGCTCGTCCCGCGCTCGGCGCTGCTCGGCATGGACCTGGCCGGCGTGGTCGTCCGTCCGGTCGACGGCGTCGCCCCCACCCGCCGGGTCTTCGCGGCCGTGCGCCGGGGAGCGGAGGGGCATCCGCTGATCCGTCCGGTGCTCGACGCGCTGGAGGCGGTCGCCGAGCGGTAGGCCGTGCCCGCGGCGAAGACCGGCCGGCGGAACCGGCCACCCGCCCTCCGCAGTCTGGGCTGTCATGCGCGTGACGATGATCCTCCCGGCCCTGACCGAGGCGACGAGCCCGCTGTTCCGGCCCATCAAGTACTCGCTGTTCCCACCGCTGGGCCTCGCCACCCTGGCCGGCTACCTGGACCCCGACGACGAGGTCGCTCTCCACGACGAGCACGTGGAGCGCCTGGACCTGGCCGCCATGCCCACCCCGGACCTGCTGGTGATCCAGCCGTACATCACCTCGGCGCGGCGCAGCTACGAGATCGCCGACCACTTCCGGGCCCGCGGCGCCCACGTCGCCATGGGCGGCCTGCACGTCACCTCGCTGCCCGACGAGGCGGCGGCCCACGCCGACACGGTCTTCACCGGCCCCGGCGAGGACACCTGGCCGCTGTTCCTGAAGGACTTCCGCGACGGCGCCCCGGCCCGCCGCTACGACTCCACCCTGCGCACCCTCGCCGCACTGCCACCGGTGCGCCGAGACCTGATCAGACGTCACCTCTACCTCGTGCCCAACTCCCTCGTCGTCTCGCGCGGCTGCCCGCACCACTGCGACTTCTGCTACAAGGACGCCTTCTTCGAGGGCGGCAAGTCCTTCTACACCCAGGCCGTCGACGACGCCCTCGCTGAGATCGACCGCCTGCCCGGCCGCCACCTCTACTTCCTCGACGACCACCTCTTCGGCAACCCGCGTTTCGCGGAGGCCCTGTTCGACGGCATGAAGGGCATGGGCCGGCTGTGGCAGGCGGCCGGCACGGTCAACTCCGTGCTGAAACCCGGTCTGCTGGAGCGGGCGGCCGAGGCGGGGCTGCGCAGCCTCTTCGTCGGCTTCGAGACCGTCAACGACGCCAACCTCGCCGAACGCCGCAAGAACCAGAACATCGGCACGGACTACGGCGCGGCGGTACGGCGCCTGCACGACGCCGGGGTGATGGTCAACGCCAGCTTCGTCTTCGGCCTCGACCAGGACGGCCCCGACGTCTTCGACCGGACGGTCCGGTGGGCGGTCGAGCAGGGCGTCGAGACGGCGACCTTCCACATCATGACGCCCTACCCGTCGACCGGGCTGTGGCGCCAACTGGAGTCCGAGGGCCGCATCCTGCACCGCGACTGGGACCTGTACGACACCCGCCACGTCGTCCACCGGCCCCGGGGCATGACGGCCGAGCAACTGGAGGACGGCTACTGGCGGGCCTACCGCGACTTCTACCGCTGGTCCAGCATCTGGCGGGGCTCGGCCGCCCAGCCCGGCGCGCACGAGCGGCTGCGGCACCTCGCGTACGCCGGGGGCTGGAAGAAGTTCGAGCCCGCCTGGGACCTGCTGATCCGTTCGAAGCGGGTGGTCCGGGCGCTGCCGGCCCTGGAGCGCACGCTGAGCGCGTTCGGCGGGCGTTCCGCCCCTGCCCGACCCGGCGTTTCGCATCTGGGATAGCATCCCGGATATGAGACATGCGGAGGCAGTGCACGAGCCGGACCCCGTCGACGCCAGGCTCGGCGCCCGCCTCGCCGAGCTGCGGGCCGAGCACGGCTGGTCGCTGGGCGAGCTGGCGGAGCGCAGCGGGGTGAGCCGGTCCACCCTGTCCCGAGCCGAACGGGCCGAGATCAGCCCCACCGCGTCCGTCCTGAACCGCCTGTGCGCGGTGTACGGACGGACCATGTCCCGGCTGCTCAGCGAGGTCGAGGCGGAGCCGGCACTGCTGCTGCGCGCCGGGGAGCAGCCGCTGTGGGAGGACCGCGCCGCCGGATTCGTGCGCAGGTCGGTGTCCCCGCCGCACGCGGGCCTGCGCGGCGAACTCGTCGAGGGACGCCTCGCCGCCGGCGCCGACATCGCCTACGACCGGCCGCCCGTGCCCGGCCTCGAACAGCACATCTGGGTCCTGGACGGAGCCCTGGAGGTGACCGTGCGGGACCTCGCGCACGACCTCGGCACCGGCGACTGCCTGCGCCTTCGGGTGTGGGGGCCGACCCGCTTCCGCTGCCCCGGCCCGGGCGACGCCCGCTACGTGCTGGCGGTGGTGCTGCCGTGACCGTGACCCGCGTCGACGAGGCCCGGCTGACCGCGCTGCTGGGGGAGCTGGCCGACCTGCTGACCGACACCGTGGACGGGGGCGCATCCATCGGCTTCCTGGCGCCGCTCGGCCGCGACGAGGCCCTCGCCTGGTGGCGGGAGCGGGCCGCTGCCGTGGCCGCCGGGCGGATCGCCGTCTGGGTGGCGCACGACGGGGACCGGGTGGCCGGGACGGTGAGCCTCGCCCTGCCCGACAAGCCCAACAGCCGCCACCGCGCCGAGCTGGTGAAACTCATGGTGTCCCGCGAGGCTCGCGGCCGGGGGCTCGGACGCCGGCTGCTGGCCACCGCCGAGAAGGCCGCCGCCCGGACCGGCATCACCCTGCTCCACCTGGACACCGAGACCGACAGCCCGGCCGAGCACCTCTACCGCTCCGCCGGGTGGACGCGGGCCGGGACGATCCCCGACTACGCGGCGAGCCCGGACGGCGTGCTGCGGCCGACGACCCTCTACTTCAAGCAGGTCGGCGCCGCCGCGACCGCCGGAACCTGAGTATCAGGATCAATGTCAGTGGCGGCGGCTACGGTGCCTGACATGCCGGACGCAGAAGACGTACGCCGTATCGCCCTGTCCCTGCCGGACACCACGGAGAAGACCGCCTGGAGCATGCCCACCTTCCGGGTCGCGGGCAAGATGTTCGCCACGCTGCCCGAGGACGAGACCTCCATCGCGGTGCGCTGCCCCAAGGAGGAGCGCGACGAACTGGTGCTGGCCGAGCCGGAGAAGTTCTGGATCGCCGGTCACGAGGCACAGTTCGCCTGGGTGCGGGCGCGCCTCGCCGCCCTCGAGGGCGAGGACGAACTGCGCGACATCCTCGCCGACTCCTGGCGCCAGGCCGCCCCCGCCCGGCTGCTGGAGGCGTACCCCCGGCTGGGGCTGCCGGCCGGGGGCTGAAAACCCCTCGGGCGTTGTCAGTGCCCCGTGGCATGATCCGGAGACACGCGTGGCAGCCGGGGCCGGAGGGGGGCTCCGGCTGCCGGAGGCGCGGGGACGATCAGGGCCAGGGAGATCGACGGCGGCCTGGAAGGGAGCGCGGAGGCCGGTGCGACCGGCCGGGCGGCGCACAGGGCCGGCGCGAGCGGCCGGGGAGCACGGAGCCGGTGCGGGCCGGCCGGGAGGGGAGCGCACGGATGGCCGGGACGCCAGCGGGGGCCGTGCGCGAAGGGCCTGGCCGGAAGGCAGTGCGGCCGGTCTGGTCGCGGGACTTCGCGCTGTTCTTCGTCGCCCGGGCCGTCGCCCGGCTCGGCGACACCATGCTGCCCGTCGCCCTGGCCGCCGGCCTGCTCCAGCACGGGTACGGGGCGGGCGCCGTCGGTCTCGCCATGGCCGCGACGGCCGCCGCCTTCGCCGGGCTGGTCGTCTTCGGCGGGGTCCTCGCCGACCGGTTCAGCACCCGCAAACTCATGATCGGCGCCGACCTGGTCCGCCTGGTCACCCAGGCCCTGGCCGCCGCGCTCTTCTTCTCCGGCCACGTGGTGCTCTGGGAAATCTGCGCGATCGGCTTCCTCAACGGCGTCGCCGGCGCCGTGTTCCAGCCCGGCGTCGCCAGCACCGTGCCCCGGCTCGCCTCCGACATCCAGGGCGCCAACGGCGCCATACGCGTCGCCGAGTCCGCGGCCCAGCTCGCCGGCCCCGCCGCGGCCGGACTGCTGGTCGGCTTCGCCTCACCCGGCGGGGTCTTCGCCGCCCACGCCACCACCTACGCGGTCAGCGCCCTGTGCCTGCTGCTGCTCCGGCTGCCACCGCTCCCGCCCCGGGACCGCGCGGCGGAACCCCCGGAGCGCCGCGCCGGCGCAGCCTTCCGCGCCGACCTCGTCGAGGGCTGGCGCGAGTTCCGCTCTCGCACGTGGCTCTGGGGCGTGATAGCCGTCTGGGGCATCTACATGATCGCCGTCTGGGGTCCGACCGTGCCCCTGGTGGCGACCGAGGTCGTCCAGCAGCACGGCCCGCGCGCCTACGGCCTGGTCAACTCCGCCCTGGGTGCCGGCACGGTCGTCGGCGGACTCCTCGCGCTGCGGCTGCGCCCACGCCGCATGCTCCGCGCGGGTGCGATCGCCCTCTTCGGCTTCGCCGCCTTCCCGGCGAGCGTCGGCGCCGGCCTCGGTGTACCGGCCATGGCCGCCGGCGCCGCCGTCGCCGGCGCCGGGATGTCCTTCTGGGGCGTCATGTGGGCGACCAGCGTGCAGACCCAGGTCCCGCCCGACGTCCTCAACCGCATCCACGCCTACGACGTCGCGGGCTCCCTCGCCATGATGCCCGTCGGCCAGGCCCTCGCCGGTCCCGCCGCCTCGGCCCTCGGCGCGGACCACGTCCTGCTCGTCGCCGGCGCGATGAGCTTCGTGGTCTGCGCCGCCCTGCTCGTGATACCGGCGGTGCGCGGCCTGGTGCGCGTCGACGCGAGTGCGGCCGGCCCGGCTCCGGCGGCGCCGCGCGGACGGGCCCGAGCGGAGCAGGGCTGACCCGCAGGGCGCCGCCCGGAAAAGCCGTGCGCGACCACCGGCCCGAGTGCGGTATGGTTTTCCTGCGCGTTCGGCCAGGGGAAAGCCCAGGTCACACGGGCAACGGGACGTGGCGCAGCTTGGTAGCGCACTTGACTGGGGGTCAAGGGGTCGCAGGTTCAAATCCTGTCGTCCCGACTGGAGACAGCGGTAGTTCGAGGGGCGGTCCCGGAGAGATCCGGGACCGCCCCTCGACCGTTGTCCCGCTCCCGTGACGCCGGCCGCCGGGACAGCTGCCCCGCCCTCGCTGCGGCGTGCCTGGGTGCCCTGGCGAGATGCCCGATATATCACTGTCGGGTGTCCTGTCCCTCCGTCGCCCCCGTGACCCAGTCCGGACCCGCATGACCGCGCTCATCCTCTGCCACTTCGCGCTCGCGCTGTTCGCCGCGCCGCTGGTGCGCTGGTGGGGGACCCGTGCCTTCCTCGTGCTGGCCCTGCCCCCCACGGCGGCGGCCGTCTGGGCGGCCACCCGGTGGAGCACGGCCGCCGGGGGCGGCGCCGACACCGCCGAGTGGACCTGGCTGCCGGCCTACCACGTGGACTGGGCGCTGCGCCTGGACGCCCTCGCCGAACTCATGGTGCTGCTCGCCGCGGGAGTCGGCGCCCTCGTCCTGGTCTACTGCGCCTCCTACTTCGACGACCGGTCGCGGCAGCTGGGCAGGTTCGCCGGGAACCTCCTCGCCTTCGCCGGCGCGATGCTCGGCCTGGTCCTCGCCGACGACCTGGTCCTGCTCTACATCTTCTGGGAACTGACGACCGTCTTCTCCTACCTGCTGATCGGCCAGACCAGCGACCACAAACGGAACCGGCGCAGCGCCCTGCAGGCCCTCACGGTCACCACGCTCGGCGGGCTGACCATGCTCGTCGGCTTTCTGCTTCTGGGCCACGAGGCGGGCACCTACCGGATCTCCGCGATCCTCGCCGACCCGCCGCCCGCGTCGGCCGCGCTGTCCACCGCGATCGTGCTGATCCTCGTCGGCGCCCTCTCCAAGTCCGCGATCTGGCCGTTCAGCCTGTGGCTGCCCAACGCCATGGCCGCCCCCACCCCGGTCAGCGCCTATCTGCACGCCGCCGCGATGGTCAAGGCCGGCGTCTACCTCATCGCCCGGCTCGCCCCCGCCTTCGCGGACGTCACGCCCTGGCGGCCGCTCCTGCTGGTCCTCGGCTCCGCGACGATGCTGCTCGGCGGCTGGCGGGCACTGCGGCTGCACGACCTGAAACTCGTCCTCGCGTACGGCACCGTCAGCCAGCTCGGCTTCCTCACCGTCCTCGCCGGCGCCGGACGCCACGACACCGCCCTCGCCGCCACCGCCATGATCCTCGGCCACGCCCTGTTCAAGGCGCCGCTCTTCCTGGTCACCGGCATCGTCGACCACGCCACCGGCACCCGCGACCTGCGCAGGCTCTCCGGGCTCGGGCACAGGCTGCCCGCCGTGTGCGCCGTCGCCGTGACCGCCGGGCTGTCCATGGCCGCCGTACCGCCGCTGCTCGGCTTCGCCGCCAAGGAGGCCGCCTTCCAGTCCCTCCTGGACGGGGACACCGCCGACCGCTGGGCCCTCGCCATGACCGTCGTCGGCTCGGCCCTGACCACCGCCTACACCCTGCGCTACCTGTGGGGCGCCTTCGCCCGCAAACCCGGTTTCCAGGACACCGACGCGCACCCCGTCGCCCCCGCCTTCCTCGCGCCGCCCGCCCTGCTGGCCCTGGCCTGCCTCGCCCTCGGGCCCGGAGTCACCTGGCTCCAGGGACTCCTCGGCACCTACGCCGGGCAGTTCCCCGCTCCCGCCCACCCGTACCACCTGGCGCTGTGGCACGGGCCGGGCGCGGCCCTCGGCCTGTCCTGCGCGGCCTGGGCCGGAGGCGTCCTGCTGTTCCTCGCCGCGAGCCCCGTCCTGCGGGCCGGGCAGGCCCTCGCCTGGCGCTCCGCCGACCGGGTCTTCGGCACGTTCCTGCTGGCCCTGGAACGCACCGCCCTGCAGTGCACCGGCTTCGTGCAGCGCGGCTCACTGTCGGTGTACCTGGTGACGACCATCAGCGTGGTCCTCGCCGGGCAGATCGCCGTCCTCGTCGTGGACGAACCCTGGGCCGGCGTGCCCGCCCCCCGGCTGTGGGACCACCCGGCCCAGGCCGGTGTCGCGGCGCTGACCTGCACCGTCGCCCTGCTGTGCCTCGGGGTGCGGCGCCGGATGAAGGCCGTCGTGCTCGCCGGGCTCACCGGATACGGCACCGCGCTGCTCTTCGTCACGCAGGGCGCGCCCGACCTGGCGCTGACCCAGTTCTGCGTGGAGACCGTCTCGATGATCGTCTTCGTGCTCGTGCTGCGCCGGATGCCGGTGCGCTTCGAGGAGAACTACAGCCGGTGGCGGCGCGTGGTGCGGATGCCCGTCGCGCTCGCCGGCGGTGCCGCCGTCGCCGTCGTCGTCTGGATCATGGCCGGGCACCGCAGGGCCGACAGCGCGGGAGCGGCCATGGTCGAGGAGACCGGCCACCACGGCCTGAAGGACGTCGTCGCGACGATCCTCGTCGACCTGCGGGCCTGGGACACGATGGGGGAGTCCGCGGTGCTCGCCGCCGCGGCGATCGGCGTCACCAGCCTCATCTACCTGCACCGCCGCACCGATGGCGACGAACAGCCCGTCCTGCCGCTGCCCGGGGACCATCCGCACGCCGGGCTGCGCACCGCCTGGCGGGCGACCGGCTACGAACTGGCCGGCCTGCCCAGCGGCGACGAGGGCGCGCCGGAGCGGACCTGGCTCGCGGGCAGCTCCACCCTCGCCCCCGAGCGCCGCTCCCTCGTCCTGGAAGTGGTCGCCCGCCTCATCTTCCACCCCGTCCTCGTCCTCTCCGTCTATCTGCTGATGTGCGCGGAGAACCTGCCGGGCGGCGGCTTCGTCGGGGGCCTGACCGCCGGCGTCGCCTTCATCACCCGCTACCTGGCGGGCGGACGGCACGAACTCGCCGACGCCGTGCCCTTCAAGCCGGGCATGTTCACCGGCCTCGGCCTGTTCGTGTCCACGGCGGTCGCGCTCGCCGGTCTCGCCGACGGCACCGTGCTGCACGGCTGGACCTGGCACGGCCATCTGCCGGTCTGGGGCAAGGCCCACATGTCCACCGCCGTCCTCTTCGACTGCGGCGTCTACCTGCTCGTGCTCGGCGTGGTCCTGGACATCGTGCGGGCCCTCGGCGCCCGCATCGACCACCAGATCGAACGGGCCGCCGCCCGGCAGGCATCGCGCGGAGAGGCGGGCCCCGCATGACCGTCAGCCTGTCCCTCCTGGTCGCCGCCGCCGTCCTCAGCGCCGTCGGCGCCAGCCTGCTGCTCACCCGGTCCCTGACCCGGATCCTGCTCGGCGCCGTCGTCCTCGGCAACGGCGTCAACCTGCTGGTCCTCGCCTCGACGGGCAGCGCGGGCGAGGCACCGCTGCTCTACCCGTACGTCATCCGCAACCGGGTCACCGACCCGCTGCCCCAGGCCATCGCCCTCACCGCCATCGTCATCACCCTCGCCACCACCGCCTTCCTGCTCGCCATGGCCTACCGCAGCCACCAGGTCACCGGCTCCGACGAGATCAGCGACGACACCGAGGACCGGCTGGTCGCCCTGCGCGCCGAGTTCCTGGACCGGCGGGGCGAACTGCGCGACCGCTACCGCGAGGACCGCGCCGACGGCGGCACCAGCCCCGAACAACGCGCCCGCTACCGCGCCGCCCGCAGACGGCTGCGCCGGCGGGTCCGCGAGGAACGCGCCTACCAGGCCCGCGCCACCGAGGTCTCCGGAAACCTCTGGAACGACATCCTCGGCGCCGACCCCGAGGACTACCGCGAGGGCGAGCAGCGGGGCTCCACCGACGCCGCGGGCCGCCCGGGGCCGGCTCCGGCCCGCGTCACCGGCCCCTCCAACGACCCCGAGGAGACCGGCCGCGAGCCCGACTCCCTGCCCGGAGAGGACTCCGGCCACCCGCCGCCCGACCAGCCCGACGACCCCGGGGGCGCCGGCACGGAAGGAACCAGGTGAACGCGCTCGTCCCGCTCCCCGTCCTGCTGCCCCTGTGCGTCACGGGCCTGAAGCTCGCCATCGGCCCCCGCCTCCAGCGGTTCCAGCGCCTCATCAGCCTCGCCGTGCTCGGCGCGGTCCTCGTACTCTCCGTCATCCTCATGATCGCCGCCGACCGGCACGGACCGCTCAGCGTGCACCTCGGCGATTTCGCACCGCCGATCGGCATCACCCTCGTCGCCGACCGGCTCGCCGGGCTCATGCTCACCGTGTCCAGCGCCGTCACCCTGCTCGTCAACCTCTACTCGCTCGGCCAGGGCATGGCCGACCGCGACGACCAGACACCCGTCGGCGTCTTCCACCCCGCCTACCTCATCCTCGTGGCGGGCGTCTCCTGCACCTTCCTGGCCGGCGACCTCGTCAACCTCTACGTCGGCTTCGAGATCATGCTCGTCGCGAGCTTCGTCCTGCTCACCATCGGCGGCACCGCGACCCGCATCCGGGCCGGTTCGACGTACGTGATCATCTCCCTCTTCTCCTCGGTGCTCTTCCTCGTCGCCATCGCCATGACGTACTCGGTCGCGGGGACCGTGAACTTCGCCCAGCTCGCGGGGCGGCTCCAGGACGTGCCGACCGGCGTGCGCACCCTGGTGGAGGCCATGCTGCTGACCGTCTTCGCCATCAAGGCGGCGGTGTTCCCGCTCGCGGCCTGGCTGCCCGACTCCTACCCGACCGCGCCCGCACCCGTCACCGCGGTCTTCGCCGGCCTGCTGACCAAGGTCGGCGTGTACTCGATGCTGCGCACCCAGACCCTGCTCTTCCCCGGGCACCGGCTCGGCGACCTGCTGCTGCTCGCCGCGCTCGCCTCCATGGTCGTCGGCATCCTCGGCGCGGTCGCCCAGACCGACCTGAAGCGGGTGCTGTCCTTCACCCTGATCAGCCACATCGGCTACATGGTCTTCGGCATCGGGCTCGCCGGCCGGGACTCGATCAGCGGGGCGATCGTGTACGTGGCCCACCACATCACCGTGCAGACGACCCTCTTCCTCGTCGCCGGACTCATCGAGCGGCGCGGCGGCACCACGGAACTCACCCGCCTCGGCGGCCTGGCGAAGACGGCACCGCTGCTCGCCGTGCTGTTCTTCGTGCCCGCCATGAACCTCGCCGGCATCCCGCCGCTGTCCGGGTTCATCGGAAAGCTGGGCCTGATGCGGGCCGGTGTCGCGGCCGGCGGCGGCTGGGCGTGGGCGCTGGTCGCCGGGTCCGCCGCCACCAGCCTGCTCACCCTCTACGTGATGGCGAAGGTCTGGAACCTCGCCTTCTGGCGCGACGCCCCGCCCGGGTACGAGGGCGAGGGCGTGGTGCTGGAGTCCGCCGGCGACGAGGCCGACGACACGGACGAGGAGCCGACCGGCGCCGCGAGCGACCTGCCGGAACCGGCCGGCGCCGTCGTCTCCGCCGGGTTCCTGGGGCAGTCCATCGTCACCACCAGACGACTGCCCTGGCCGATGCTGGTGGCGACCGGCGCCGCCGTCGGCCTCGGCCTGCTCTACACCGTGCTCGGCGGCCCCCTGACCACCTTCACCGAGGCCGCCGCCACCGAACTGCTCGCCCGTACGCCCTACATCGAGGCGGTGCTCGGACGATGAGCGACCTCTTCCGCGACCGCTCGCCCTACAGCTGGTCCTTCCGCGTGGGGCGCGGCCGGCGCGTGCTCGACCTGCCGCTGATCGCCTGGATCGCCGTCATCTGGATCCTGCTGTGGGGCACCTGGTCCTGGGCCAACCTCGTCAACGGGATCCTCGTCGCGGTGGGCCTGTGCCTCGCCTTCCCGCTGCCCGCCGTCGACATCGGCCTGCGACTGCGCCCGGTGGGCATCCTGCGGCTGGCGGCCTACCTGCTCTACGACATGTTCTCGTCCAGCGTCGAGGTCACCCGGCAGATCTTCGCCAAGGGCCCGTACCACGCGGCGGTCGTCGCCGTCCCGCTGCGGGTGCGCAGCGACCTCATGCTCACGGCCACCGCCGTCGCCGTCTCCAACGTCCCCGGCGGCTCCGTGATCGAGGTGCGCCGCTCGACGGCCACCGTCTTCCTGCACGTCCTCGACGCCGACGACCCCGGGGAGATCGAGAGCGCCCGGCGCTCGGTGTGGCGCATGGAGGAACTCGTCGCCCGCGCCTTCGGCACCGCCGAGGACATCGCCCACGCCGCCCGGCCCGTACCGGAAGGGGACACCTCGCCGTGACCACCCTGGACACCGTCGAGGCGGCCATGCTGACCGCCTCCGCCGTCATGGTCCTCATCGCCGGCGCCCTGCTGCTGTTCCGCATCTGGTACGGGCCCTCGATGCTGGACCGCGCGGTCGCCCTGGACGTGGCGGCGGCGCTCATCATCGCCGGCATCGCGGTCAAGGCCGCGCACGACCGCGACTCCTTCTACTTCCCCGTGATGCTGGTGCTGGCCTTCCTCGGCTTCACGGGCTCGGTCGGCATCGCCCGGTTCATCGCCGTACGCGACCGGCCCTCGGTGCGGGCGGACGGCAAGGAGGACCACCGGTGAACGCCTGGACCGAGGCCGCCGACCTGGCCGGGGCGATCCTGCTGCTCCTCGGCTGCCTGCAGTGCCTGCTCGGTGTGATCGGGATGCTCCGCTTCCCCGACGTGCTCTCCCGCAGCCACGCCGCCACCAAGCCGCAGACCCTCGGGATGCTCCTGGTCCTCGTCGGCGTGGCGCTGCAACTGCGTCACGCCATCGACCTGGGCACCCTGACGCTCATCGTCTTCTTCCAGTTCCTCACCAGCCCGGTCGCCTCCCACCTGGTGGCCCGCTCCGCCTACCGCACCGGGCAGACGGGGTCCCGGGGCCTGCTGCGGGACGACCTCGACCCGCAGCTGAGCGACGGGGAGCAGCCGCAGGAGTAGCACGGGAGCGGCGGAAGCCGAGGCACCGGGGCCTCAGATCACGCAGCCCACATGCGCCAGCGCCTGCTTCAGCAGCACCCCGTGCCCACCCGGCATCTCGCTCTGCACGGCCTCCGACAGTGCCTCCCGCGGGCTGAACCACACCAGGTCCAGCGCGTCCTGCCGCGGCCGGCAGTCGCCGGCCACCGGCACCACATAAGCCAGGGAGACCGCGTGCTGACGGGGGTCGTGGTACGGCGTGACGCCGTGCGTCGGGAAGTACTCGGCCACCGTGAAGGGCTGGAGCGAGGACGGCACCCGGGGCAGCGCCACCGGGCCGAGGTCCTTCTCCAGGTGCCGCAGCAGGGCGTCGCGGACCCGCTCGTGGTGCAGCACCCGGCCGGAGACCAGGGTCCGGCTGACCGTGCCGTCCGGCCCGATGCGCAGCAGCAGGCCCACACTGGTGACTTCGCCGCTGTCGTCGACGCGCACGGGCACGGCCTCGACGTACAGGATCGGCATGCGGGCGCGCGCCATCTCGAGTTCGTCGGTCGTCAGCCAGCCCGGCGTGGTTTCGGTCATGTCAGACATCGCTTGATCATACTTTCGGTGTCTCGTGCTTCCTGGGCGCCGCTCCGGACTGTGACCGTCCCCACGCCGCTCAGCCGTCGTCCTGCGGGTCGCCGGGCAGGC
Source organism: Streptomyces sp. NPDC032940 (assembly GCF_040636935.1). Taxonomy (NCBI): domain Bacteria; kingdom Bacillati; phylum Actinomycetota; class Actinomycetes; order Kitasatosporales; family Streptomycetaceae; genus Streptomyces; species Streptomyces sp. NPDC032940. The sequence goes on from NZ_JBEZVJ010000007.1 coordinate 23,260, forward strand.
CGTACACCCGGCGCGCGTTGTCCCGCCCCGCCCACCGCGCGATGCGCAGCGCGTCCGGCAGGGCGATCTCGTCGGCGTCCACCCGCCGCTGCAGCAGCCCGGCGAGTCCCTGGCGGAAGGACACCGCCCCGAGGTGGTGGAACTCGGCCACTCCATAGGCGTCGGAGCTGTGGAGCAGCTTGCGGAACGGCGTGATCTCCAACGCCTCCGCGAGGATCGCCCCCGCCCGGCCCGGGCCGACGTGATGCAGGGTGAGCCCCACGTCGAGGTACACCCCTTCGAAGACCGCCGACAGATAGGCGGCCTGCCGCTGGTAGGGCCAGCAGTGCAGCAGCAGGACCGGGACCGTCCCGGCGGTCAGACGCAGCCAGTCGGTCAGGCGGGCCGGGTCGGCGCGGTGCAGGCGGAGGTCGCCGTCGCCGAACCCGGTGTGCAGTTGCAGCGGCCGTCCCAGGTCGACGGCGGTCCACAGCAGATGCCGTACCAGCACCGGATCGTCGAGCCGGCCGCCGCGCGCCAGCCAGCCCCGGGCGGCCCGCGTCACCTCCTGGTCCGACGGGCGCGCCGGATCGAGGTCGAAGCCGGTGCGGTACGCGGCCACCGACTTCACGCCCACCACGCCCGGCCGCCGCACCGCCTCCCACGCGGCCGTGCGGAACGCCTCCGCGTACGCGTCCGGTTCCACGCCCCCGGACGCCACCGCCTCCGCCACGCCCTCCAGCCGGACGACCTCGTACGCCACCGCGTCCGCCGCCCCGGCCAGCTCGGCCGGCGTGGTCACGGGGTGCGGGGCGTACCCGGTGTCCACGCAGAACGCCCCCGTGCCCGCGGCGCGCAGCAACCGCCGGTTCACCTCGGTGGGGCCCAGCTCGGACCGGCGGGCCAGGTACGCCTCCGGCGCTGCGTGCCGCGGCAGGTCCAGCACGGGCGCGCAGTACCGGCGCACGGCGAGCCCGACCGGGGTGTCGAAGGCGGAGAGGCCGGGCCACGCCTCGCCCTCGGTGAGGAGGGACTCGAAGCCCGCCCGGTCCAGGCCGGTGGTGACGGCGCCGTGGCAGTGGTGATCGACCAGGTCCAGGGCGGCGAGGGTCTCGTGGACGGGGCCCGCGGCCATGTCAGTAGACCCAGCGGTAGGCCGCCGCCACCCGGTCGTCGTCCAGCCCGTCGACCGCCGCGATCTCGCCCCGCCGCACCGTGGTCACCGCGTCGGCCAGGACCGGCCCCAGCGCGTCCCGGAGCACCTCGTCCGCGCGGAACGCCTCGACCGACTCCGCGAGCGAGAGCGGCAGCCGGTGAACACCCCGGGCCGCCGCCTCGGCCGCGTCCAGCCGTGCCGGGTCGCCGGTGATCTCCTCGGGCAGGGACGCGGAGGACGCCAGGCCGTGCAGTCCGGCGGCGATCACGCAGGCGAGCGCGAGATACGGATTGGCGGCCAGGTCGACCGGCTTGACCTCCAGGTTCGCCGCCTGGTCGCGCACCCCGGCCGTGCCGGTGACCACGCGCAGGGCCGCCTCGCGGGTCTCCCGGCCCCAAGAGGTGAACACCCCGGCCCACTGGGACGGCTTGAGACGCAGACGGCTGGCCGGACTGGGCGCGGTCACCGCGGTGAGCCCGGGCAGGTGCGCGAGCACCCCGGCGACCAGCGACTCGGCCTCGGCCGTCATGCCGTACCGGCCCGCACCGCCCGCGTGCAGGTTCCGCCCGTCCCGCCACGCCGACAGATGCAGGTGCCCGCCGTTCCCGACGCCCCGCGCCGACACCGCGGGGGAGAAGGAGACCCGCATCCCGTGCCGCTGGGCGACCGCACGGATCGTCTGGCGCACCAGGACGCTGCGGTCGGCCGCCGCCACCGGGTCGAGCGCGCCCACCGAGACCTCGAACTGCCCCGGCGCGTACTCGGGATGCAGCTGCTCCACGTCCACGTCCTGCGCCGCCAGGGCGGCCAGCAGCTCGGCGGCGCAGTCGCTCAGGCCGACCTGCCGGGTCGCGCCGTACGCCGGTCCGGACACGGCCGGCACGAAGGTGTCGTCGGGCGCGTCGCCCCGGCCGAGGACCCACTCGATCTCGACGGCGGCCCGGAAGGCGACCCCGTGCCGTTCGGCGGCCTTCGCCACGATCCGGCGCAGCACCGTCCGTCCGCACGCCGGATGCGGCTCGCCCTCCTGCGTGATCCGGTCCACCGGCGCCCACGCCCAGCCGGGCTGCGCCGCGAGCACGGTCAGCCGGTCGAGGTCGGGGTAGAGGCGCAGGTCGCCGTCCGGGGAGCCGAGGACGTCCGTCGAGACGATCGCGTCGTTCGCGAGGAAGGTGTCGAACACCGGCGACATCCCGACGCCCCAGGCGGCGGCCGAGGCGAGCTTCGCGGTGGGCACCGTCTTCACCCGGCCGATCCCGGCGGTGTCGACGTACGCGAGGACGACTCCGTGCACTCCCCGCCCGGCCAGCTCGCCGCTCAGCGAGGCGGCCCGGGCGACGTCACCGGGCCGTCCGCCGGGGACGGGATCGGCAAGGTCGGTCATACGTCCTCCCTGACGGGACGGCATGCGGTGCCCACCGGGCCGCGCGCGTGCGCCGCCCGCCGCGGACCATTGTGCCGCCCGTTCGATCACGGTGTCCCGGGATTCGCCGAGGGCCGCACGGCACCCGCCCCGCGCCGAGGACGCGGGGCGGGTGCCGTGCGGCGCGGTCAGTCGAGGTTGCCGGGCTGCGGGGAGGGCGTCTTGCCGGCCAGGACGGTCTCCAGCCGTTCGGTGCCCTGCTGCGCCGCCTGCTGGACGGAGCCGGTCTCGGCGCCGCCCAGGCCGCCGCCGGTGACCGCGACGGCGTTCGTGCCGACGCGCACGGCGGCGACGTCCAGGGTGAGGGTCGCGGGGTCGCCGTCGGCGGTGCCCTGCACCGTCACGTGCACGCCCGCGCGGGCGTCGCCGACCTTCGGCACCGAGGCCTCGGTCACCTGCACCGTGCGCTTGCCGCCCGCGTCGTCGGTCGCGGTGAACTGGTCGCAGGTCTGCGGCAGCGCGTTCATCCACTTCAGGGAGGTGTCCAGCTGGGTGCGGTTGTAGGCGGCGACCTGCTCCAGCAGCCGGGAGTCGCCCTGCTCGAAACCGGTGAGCGCCGACGCCCCGGACGGCTTGCCCAGCAGATCGCCGGAGTAGAGCCGGTCGAGCAGCTGCTGGCACTGCGCCGCGTCGGCCTGAGCGGTCAGGAAGTCGGACACGTCGACCTTGCCGACGAGCATGCTGTCGTGCCACTTGTCCGCGTCCTGCACCTGCGTCCAGTCGTCCTCCACGTCCGCCTCCGTGATCAGCGCCGCCTTCGCGCCGCTCTCGGTGAGCGCCGACGGCGAGGCCGTGGCGGAGGCGGTGGGGGAGTCGGTGGGAGCCGCTCGCACCGCGTCCCGCTCGACGGCGGGCGACGCGGCCCGGGCGGCCTCCTCGGCGGCGGTGTCCGAGGCGGCGCCCGGCCCGCCGCCGTCGTCCGAGCAGGCCGTCGCGGTCAGCAGCGCGCCGGCCGCGAGCGCGGAGGCGAGGAGACGGACGGGGTGGGACGGACGACGGCTCATCGCGGATGCCTCCTGGAGGACGTGGCACGGTGCCCCCAGGGCATCACCGCGACGGAGGCGTCACCAGCGCACGGGCCCGTCCGGGTGACGGTACGGCCGGCCCGGCCGGGACACCGGCGACGTGCGGTCGGCGCCCCGGTCGTCGCCGGTGGTCAGCCGGCGCGCTCCAGGGAGTCCCGCACCGTCTCCTCGTCCACCGCCGCGCGCACCAGGGCGGCGGCCAGCACGGCCGGTTGCGTCCCGCCGGCGAGCTCGAGCAGCCGGCCGGCGTCCTCGGGCAGGCCCAGGCGCCCCGCGCCCTGCAGCGCCTTGCGGTCGATGCAGGGGGCCACCTCGGGCCAGACCCGCTGGACCTCGCGCAGGAAGATGTCCGCGCCGGCCGGCCCCACACCGGGGAACTCCTGGAGCAGGCGCCGCAGTTCGGACGGATCGCCGTCCGCCTCCTCGCGCAGCCGGCGCAGGTCCCCGCCCCACCGGTCGAGCAGCAGCTCGGCCCCGTCGCCGAGCTGGGTGGCGGTGCGCTCGTCGTAACGCCGGTAGCCGCCCCGGCCCAGCGCGTCCACCCGCTCCTGCCAGTCGGCGTCGGCCATCCGGCGCGGGTCGCCGAGTCCCGCCTCGTCCAGGGCGCGGGCGGTCGCGACCGCGATCGAGCCGCGGATGCGGGCGCTGAGCAGGTGGGCGAGGACCAGCAGCCGGTACAGCGGCTGCGGGGTGTCCTTCAGCCGGATGCCCGCCTCCTCGGCGTACGTCTGCCCGTGCGCGCCGACGAGTTCCCGGACGACGCGCTCGTCGTGGCCCGCCGTCACGGCTTCAGCGGGTCGTGGCCGACCGTCATCAGCCGGTGCCTGAGCCGGGTGTCGTCGGACCGGGGCTCGTTCTCCAGGTCGGCCTGCGCGGTCACGGTGTCCACCACCTTGCGCATCGCCCGCAGGTCGTCCTCCGTCAGATCCGTGCGCCGTTTCTGCAGGATCGCGAGGACGTGCCGGCCCAGGGGCGGCCCGGCGTCGTCAGGCAGCGGCTCGGTCACCTCGCCGGAGTCCCGTACCCGGAGCCAGTCCGCGAGCTCCGCGGACGTCATGTTCACCACGCGGTGGAAGTCCTCCCACAGGGCGTCGAGTTCGAGGGCGTCGGCCATGGTGCTCTTCTTCCGTCGTGCTTCTGTCGTGCCTTCGTCGTGCGGCGTGCCCGGGCGCGAGGTGTCAGGACAGGTCTACGGCGCTGCCGCCGTTCCCCGGCGCCGAGCCTCTGCCGGCGCGGAGCAGGGCGTCGCGCTCGTCCTCGCAGGTGCCTCCCCACACGCCCGACGTGGGCACGGTCTCCAGGGCCAGCGTCAGGCAGGGGGCGCTCACCGGGCACCGGGCGCAGACGCGCTTGGCGGCGGCGACGTCCCGCAGGGCCGGTCCGGAGGTGCCCACCGGGAAGAACAGTTCGGGGTCCTCATCCACGCAGGCGGCGTGGCGCAGCCACTCCATGGGGGCGCGGGTGCCCATGGGGCACAAGGGCAAACGCCTCCGGCGGCTCAGCGGGCGAGTACGCCGTCCAGGAAGCGCGTGACGTCCGCGAACACCTCCGCCCGGTTCGTCTCGTTGAAGACCTCGTGCCGTGCGCCCGGGTGGATCCGCTCGGTGAGGTCGCCGCCGCTGAGCCGTTCGACGCCGACGCGGCTGCCGGGCAGCGGCACCAGCCGGTCGTCGTCGCCGTGCACCCACAGCAGCGGGAGCGGGCCCACGTCGCCGCCCTCGTCGACGGTCTTCAGCGTCCGCACGAACGCCTCCAGGGTCGGCCGCTTCATCGGGCCGTGCCACACCAGGGGGTCCGCCGCGTACGCCGCGCCGACCGCAGGGTCCCTGGAGAGCGAGGACGGGCTGATCGGAGTGTCGGGGATCTCGTCCAGGGCGAGCAGCCGGCGCGGCAACTCCCAGTCGCCGATGACCGGGCCGGACAGCACCAGCGCGCTCAGCTCTTCGGGGTGACGCTGCGCGTAGCGGGAGGCGATCAGGCCGCCCATCGAGTGGCCGAGGACGACGACCGGCAGGCCGGGATGGGCGGCCCGGGCGAGTTCCGCGACGGCGTGCACGTCGGTGACCACGTCCTCGAAGTCCTCGATCAGCACCCGCTCGCCGTCCGACGCGCCGTGCCCCATGTGGTCGGGGGCGTACACGGCCGCCCCGTGCGACGTCAGCACGCCGGCCACCTCGCCGTACCGTCCGGAGTGCTCCCCGTAGCCGTGGACCAGCAGCACCACGTACCGGGGCCGCCCGGCGGACCACTCGCGGACGGTGATCCGTCCCCGCGTTCCGGACAGGACGTGCTCGCGGGACTCGGCCATGGCTCCTCCAGCTGCGTCGGTGCAGGTCACCCGGAGGATCTTCCCAGGGAGGCGGCCGGAGGTCTATAGTCCAAAACTAGCAGTGCTAATTTCACCTGCGGGCAGAAGACAGACCCGCGGGAACCAAGAAGGCTCGCGGAGGCCGACCGGCGGCACACCGCCCGGCGGCCCGGCGACGACGGTCAGGAGTCCCCACGTGCGTCCCGTCCACTTCGCGGCCGCCCGCCGCACCCCGATCGGCAAGCTGCGCGGCGCCCTGTCCGGCGTACGGCCCGACGACCTCGCCGCCACCGTGATCCGCGGCCTGGTCGCCGACGTGCCCGCGCTCGATCCCGCCCGCATCGACGACGTGTACTGGGGCGCCGCCAATCAGGCCGGCGAGGACAACCGCAACGTGGCCCGCATGGCCGCCCTGCTCGCGGGCCTGCCCGAGACCGTGCCCGGGGCCACGGTGAACCGGCTCTGCGCCTCCGGACTCGAGGCCGTCACCACCGCCGCCCGCACCATCGCCGCCGGCGAGGCCGACATCGTGCTCGCGGGCGGCTCGGAGTCGATGAGCCGCGCCCCCTTCGTCCTGCCCCGCCCCGACGAGGCCCTGCCGCACCGCATCGAGACCGCCGACACCCGGCTCGGCTGGCGCCTGGTCAACCCGGCGATGAAGGACCTGCACGGCCTGCTGGCCATGGGCGAGACGGCGGAGGAGGTCGCCGCGCGGTACGACGTGTCGCGCGAACGGCAGGACGAGTTCGCCCTGCGCAGCCACCGCCTGGCCGCCGAGGCCCGCAAGAACGGTCACTTCGACGCCGAACTGCTCCCCGTCGAGCGCCCCGACGGTGTGGTCGTCGACGCCGACGAGTGCGTCCGCGAGGACACCTCCCTGGAGAAGCTGGGCCGCCTCAAGCCGGTCTTCCGTGCCGGCGGCACGGTCACCGCGGGCAACGCCTCACCGATGAACGACGGCGCCGCCGGCCTCCTGCTGGTCAGCGAGGAGGCGCTGGACGAACTGGGCCTCGAGTCCCTCGGCCGCTATGTGGCAGGCGGCTCGGCGGGCGTCCACCCGGACGTCATGGGCATCGGCCCGGTCCCCGCCACCCGCAAGGTCCTCGCCCGCGCCGGCTGGAGCGTCGAGGACATCGCGGAGGCCGAGTTCAACGAGGCGTTCGCCGCCCAGGCCCTCGCCTGCGTCGACCGGCTCGGCATCGACCCCGGCCTGGTCAACCCCACCGGCGGCGCCATCGCACTGGGCCACCCGCTCGGCTGCTCCGGCGCCCGCATCCTCACCACCCTGCTCCACCGCATGCGGCGCACCGGTGCCGCCCGCGGGCTGGCCACCATGTGCGTCGGCGTGGGGCAGGGCAGCGCGGTGCTCGTCGAGCGGCAGTAGCGCGCAGGTCGTCCCCACCCCTCTGCAGAGCCGCAGCAAGGAACGGAGCAACACCCCATGGCAACCCTCTCCGTCGCCGCCATCCTCGCCGAGAACGCCCGGCGCCGACCCGACAAGGAGGCGCTGGTCGAGGGCGACCTGCGGCTGACCTTCGCCCAGGTGTGGCAGCGGGCCCGCGCCCAGGCGGGGGCCCTGGTGGGCCTGGGCGTCCGGCCGGGGGACCGGGTCGCCCTGATGGCGCCGAACACCGCCGACTTCCCGCAGGCGTACTACGCGATCGCCGCGGCCGGCGCCGTCGTCGTCCCGGTCCACCTGCTGCTGTCCCCGGCGGAGGTCGGCCACGTCCTCACCGACAGCGGCGCGACCCTGCTGCTGGTGCACCCGGCACAGGCGGAGACCGGCGCGGCCGCGGCCCGGGAGGCCGGCGTACGGGTCGTCGTCCTCGGCGACGAACTCGGCAAGCTCGCCGCGGACGCCGAGCCGCTGCTCTCGTACGTGACGCGGGACGCCGACGACCCGGCCGTCGTCTTCTACACCAGTGGCACCACCGGCGTGCCCAAGGGCGCGGTGCTCAGCCACTTCAACCTGGTGATGAACGCGACCGTCAACGCCTTCGACGCCAACGACATCCGGCCCGACGACATCGCGCTCGGCGCGCTGCCGCTGTTCCACGCCTTCGGCCAGACCGTCTCCCTCAACTCCACCTGGCGGGCCGGGGCCACCCTCGTCCTGCTGCCCCGCTTCGACGCGGCGCGCGCGATCGAGCTGATGGTGCGGGAGAAGGTCAACACCTTCCACGGGGTGCCCACCATGTTCGTCGCCCTCGCCGGCGCGGCGGCCGAGGCCGGCGCCCTGCCCGAGCTGCGGGTGTGCATCTCCGGCGGTGCCTCGCTGCCCGTCGCCGTCCTGGAGCGCTTCGAGGCCGCCTTCGGCGCCAAGATCTACGAGGGCTACGGGCTCTCCGAGACCTCACCCGCGGCGGCCGTCAACCAGCCGGTGTTCGGCGCGAAGCCCGGCACCATCGGCCACCCGCTGTGGGGCGTGGACGTCGAGATAGCCCGCGCCGAGACCGAGGACCGCATCGAACTGCTCCCGCCCGGTGAGCTCGGGGAGGTCGTCGTCCGCGGCCACAACGTCTTCTCCGGCTATCTCGGCCGCCCCGAGGCCACCGCCGAGGCGCTGGTCGACGGCTGGTTCCGCACCGGGGACCTCGGCACCAAGGACGACGAGGGCTTCCTCAGGATCGTCGACCGCAAGAAGGACGTCGTCATCCGCGGCGGCTACAACGTCTACCCGCGCGAGGTCGAGGAGGTCCTGATGCGCCACCCCGGCGTCGCCCAGGTCGCCGTCATCGGCCTGCCGGACGAACTGCACGGCGAGGAGGTGTGCGCCGTGGTCGTCCCCGCGCCGGGCACGACGCCGGACGGCGCCGGGATCACCGAGTGGTCCCGGCAGCACCTCGGCAAGTACAAGTACCCGCGTCGCGTGGAGTTCACGGACGCGCTGCCGCTGGGCCCGAGCATGAAGGTCCTGAAGCGGGAACTGCGCGCACGGTACGCCGGGTGACAGGGATCGTCTGACGAGACGGTCTCACGGCCACCGGGCGGGTGCGCATAGCATCGGTGGCCGCATGGACATCATCTCGCTCTGGCACCTCACCGGCTGGGAATTCGCCGCCCTCGCCTTCGCGGCCCTGCTCGTCGGCTTCTCCAAGACCGCCGTGAGCGGGGCCAATACGGTCAGTCTCGCGATCTTCGCGGCGGTCCTGCCGGCCCGCGCCTCCACCGGCGTGCTGCTGCCCGTCCTGATCGCCGGCGACGTCCTGGCCGTCCTCACCTACCGGCGCCACGCCCACTGGCCCACGCTGTGGCGGCTGTTCCCGGCGGTGGGGGCCGGCGTCGTCGTGGGCACCGTGTTCCTGGTGTGGGCCGACGACACGGTGGTACGGACGTCGATCGGTGTGATCCTGCTGTTCATGGCCGGCGTCACGGTGTGGCGCCGGCGCCGGGCCGAGGCGAGCGAGCAGCCCGACCCGGTCGCCTCCCGGGCCGGCCGCGTCAAGGCCCGCTCGTACGGAGTCCTCGGCGGCTTCACCACGATGGTCGCCAACGCGGGCGGCCCCGTGATGTCGATGTACCTGCTCTCCGCGGGCTTCCGCAAGCTCGGCTTCCTCGGCACCTCCGCCTTCTTCTTCCTCGTCGTCAACGTCTCCAAGCTGCCCTTCAGCGCCGGCCTCGGCCTGATCGACGGCCACTCGCTGCTCCTCGACGCCGCGCTCGTGCTGTTCGTGGTGCCCGGCGCGTTCCTCGGCAAGTGGGCGGTGCACAGGATCGACCAACGGCTCTTCGAGCAACTCGTCATCGCCGCCACGGTGGTGGGCGGGCTGCAACTGCTCCTGCGCTAGGTGTATTGACCCGCAGGGCCGTTCACGCGGGCGCTCCGTCGAGGGCGGCGAGCGCGGCCGCCGCCTCGACCTGGCGCGGGCTGCGCAGCTGCGCGAGGGCGTCGCGGGCGGCGCGGAGGGTCTCCCGGGCGTCCGGGTGGCCCATGGCGGCGAGCACCTGCCCCAGGTCCAGACGGGCCTGCTCCGTCCAGGCCGGCATCTGCGCGGCGTCGAAGGCGGCGAGCGACCGCCGCAGCGGCTCCTCGGCCTCGGGCCAACGCTCCAGAGCCGCCAGGTCGTTGCCGATCTGCTGCCGGGCGACCGCGTGGTACAGCGCGATCACCTCGTCCGTGCGGCCCGGGACGCCCGCGCGGCAGATCCGCTCGCTGCGGCGGTGGATCTCCAGCGCCTCGGCCGCCCGGCCGGCCTGACGCAGCAGCGTGCCCAGGGAGTTGAGGATCGTCAGCTCGGCCAGCCGGCCCTGCGGCGAGTCCTGCGAGGCGAGGCGGCGGGCCCCCTCGCGCAGCCGTTCCTGGGCCTCCTCCACCCGGCCCAGCCGGTGCAGCGCGCCCGCGCCGTAGCCCAGCGCCCAGCCCTCCTGGAGCCCGTCCCCGCACTCGCGGGCGGCCGTCAGCGCGGCGTCGGCGCTCACCAGGGCGGCGTGCGGGTCGTGCACGCACAGGTTGCAGGCCCAGGCGAGGTAGTTGAGGTGCACGGCCTCCTCCCGCCTGCTGCCCAGGGCACGGGCCGCGTCGGAGGACCGCCGGAACACCTCCACCCACTGCTCCCAGTGCTGGTTGAGATCGGAGAACCAGTGCATCGCCACCGCCGTGTCCAGCACCTCCCGGTGCCGGCCGGCGTCGTGCGCCCGGCGCAGCGCGGCGAGCCACTGGGCCCGCTCGGCCTCCAGCCAGGCCCGCGCCTCGTCCCGGCCCGCGGGCGCCGTCTCCGGCTCCGGGTCGCCCTGCTGTGCGGTCCGTTCGTGGTCGACGTCGAAGTGCAGCGCGGCGGCCGTGGCCCGGCGCAGCATCCAGGCCGCGGTCCGGTCGAGGGCGGCATCGCGGACGGCGGGGCCGTCCTCGGCCTCGACCTGCTCGGCCGCGTAGAGCCGCAGCAGGTCGTGGAAGCGGTACCGCTCGGTGTCGGCGTCGCTCTGGAGCAGTCCGGCGTCGGTGAGCTCCTCGGCGCGGGCCACCGCCTCGTCGTAGGACAGCCCGGCCAGCAGCGCGGCGGTCTCGGGGCTGAAGTCCGGCCCGGCGGACAGCGCCGCGCGGCGCAGCACCGTCCGCGCGTCCGGCGGCAGTTGCCGGTAGGAGAGCGCGAAGGCGGCCCGCACCCGCAGGCTTCCGGCCTGGAGCCCGTCGAGGCGCCGCCCCTCGGCGGCGAGGCGGGCGACGAGCTTGCCGAGCCGTTCGTGCGGCCGGCCGAGGAGCCGCTGCCCGGCGATCCGGACGGCCAGCGGCAGATGCCCGCACAGGTCGGCGAGGTCGCGTGCGGCCTGTGCCTCCGCCCGTACCCGGTCCGCGCCGATGATGCGGGTCAGCAGCTCCACCGCCTCCTCGCGCCGCAGCAGCGCCAGATCGGTGCGGTGCACGGCCTCCAGCCCGGCCAGGGCGTGGCGGCTGGTGACGATGGTCAGGGACGGACCGGTGCCGGGCAGCAGGGGGCCGACCTGGTCCTCGTCGACGGCGTTGTCCAGCAGCACGAGCAGGCGCCGCCCGGCGGTCAGGGACCGCCACAGACCGGCGCGGTCGTCCGTGCCGGCCGGCATCGCGGCGTCGGCGACCCCCATCGCGCCGAGCAGCCGGGCCAGCGCGTCCCGGGGCGTGGTCGGCTCGGGATCCATGCCGTGCAGGTCCAGCGCGAACTGCCCGTCCGGGAAGTGCGGGGCGAGCCGGTGCGCGGCGTGCACCGCGAACGCCGTCTTGCCCAGTCCGGGCTGTCCTGCGACCACGGTGACCGAGGGCCGGTCCGGGCCGGTGTCCCGCGCCAGGTCCAGCAGCCGGGCGAGGGCCGGGCCGCGGGCGGTGAAGTCCCGGATGTCGCGCGGCAGGGCCAGCGTGCCGGGGGCGGCCGGACCGGCGGCCGTGCGAGGACGCGGACGGCCGGGGGCGGCCGCCTCCTCCAGCCCCGCCGCCTCGTTCTCGTCCAGCCCCAGGGCGTCGGCCAGCGCCTGCACCGTACGGCGTTGCGGCCCCCGGGTCCGTCCGCGCTCCATGTCGGCCAGGGCCCGCACGCTCACCCCGGCCGCATGCGACAGGGCCTCCTGGCTCAGCCCGGCGCGGCCCCGCAGGTTCCGCAACCGCTGCCCGAAGTCCCCCGCGGAAGACGTGCCGTCGTGCACCGTCGGTGTCCCCGATCGTCCGGCCCGCCCGGACGCGAGCCACCGGCAGAAGTATCGCCGACGGTACTTCTGCCGGGAGAACCGCCTGGTCGCAGGGGGCGCGCCGATGATCGACTGAAGGCCGACGCGGAACGGCCCTCCCGGGCCCCGCCCGGCCCGGGCCCGGACGTGGCCCGGGCCGCCGCCGCCGACCGACCATGGCCCGCGTGCCGTAGCTCACCGAACGGGGAATCCTCCACATGAACACCACTATGCGTCAGCGCTCCGCACTGCTCGCCGCCGCGGGCACCGCCCTCGTCCTGTCCCTCACCGCCTGCCAGGGCGACGAGGACGCCGGCACCTCGTCCGCGCCGTCCGCCGAGGCCACGGTCGCCTCGAGCCCGACGGCGTCCGGGACGCCGGCCGGCAAGGGCACCGGTACGCCGGGCGCGACGGGGGCCGGCGACCCGGCCGGCTCGTCGAAGCCGAACGGCTCGGCGGGCTCCGCGGACGACTCCGCGGGCGGGACCGGGGGTTCCGGCGGTTCCGGAGAGCAGGCCGGCGCCTCCGCCCCGCTCTGCAAGGCCGGCGACGTCAAGGTCACCGCCGACACCCAGGACGGCCCGCCCTACACCCACATCGTCCTCACGGCGCGCAACAGCAGCGGGCACTCCTGCCGGATGACGGGCTTCCCGCACGTCCAGTTCCTGGAGAGCCACAAGCAGGACGCCCCGGCCGTCGCCAAGAGCAAGCCGGGCGGACCGATCGTGCTCGGGGCGGGAGACCCGGCCTACGCCCTGGTGAAGCTGTCCGACGGCGGCATGGACGAGGAGAACGAGCCCGTCGTGGCCTTCTCCGTCACGCTGGAGGGCGACCCCACGGTCATCGCCGTCAGCGCGCCCGGCAGCGAGGGCATCGCCGTCGACCCGGCGAAGGCGCTCACCGGCTACTGGACGTACGAACTCCGCAACGGCGCCGACGACTTCTGAAGGCCACGGCGGGACACCGCGGCCACCCCGGGGGCCGCGCGCACAGCGTCGCCGGCCCCCGGGGCCCGGGCCCGCGCCCGGACGGGCGAGGCGTGCCACCGGATCCGGCGGCACGCCCGCGCCGGGCACCTCGTACGCTCGACGCCATGCCGATCGCGCACGTCCTCGTCCTGGGCGGCACCACCGAGGCCCGCCGACTCGCCGCCGTCCTCGCGGACCGGCCCGGGGTGCGGGTGACGACCTCGCTGGCGGGACGGGTGACCCGGCCGGGCGCGCTCGCCGGGGAGGTGCGGACCGGCGGTTTCGGCGGCGCGGAGGGGCTGGCCGCCTGGCTGCGCCGGCAGCGCGTGGACGCCCTCGTCGACGCGACCCACCCCTTCGCCGGGACCATCACGGCGAACGCGGTCCGGGCCGCGGACGCGTGCGGAACGCCCCTCGTGGTCCTGCGCCGGCCGGGCTGGCACCCCGGCCCCGGAGACCGGTGGCACCCCGTCGCCTCCCTTCCCGATGCGGCGGCACTGCTGCCGGAGCTGGGCCGCCGGGTCCTCCTGACCACCGGCCGGCTGGGCCTCGGGGCCTTCGCGCACCTGACCGGCCTCCACTTCGTCGCCCGCTCGGTCGAGCCCCCCGAGCCGCCCTTCCCGCCCGGCACCCGGGTGCTGCTGGCCCGCGGCCCGTTCACGGTGGCCGACGAGACCGCCCTCCTGCGCGACCACCGCATCGACGTCCTGGTCACCAAGGACAGCGGGGGAGCGGCGACCGCGGCCAAACTGACGGCGGCCCGTGACCTCGCCCTGCCGGTCGTGGTCGTGCGCCGGCCGCCGCTGCCGGAGGGCGTGCCCGTGGTGCCCGACGTGCCCGGTGTCCTGGAGCGGCTCGGCCTCGCCGGGCCCTGACCGACGCCCCGTCCCTTCGCCCGCTCCGTCAGTGCGCCGCCTCGGCGGCCGGCCGCCGTGCCCCGGCGGGCAGCCCGTTGCCCAGGTCCTCGACCAGCAGGCGCTTGGCGATCGCGTCGACGGCGGCGCGCAGGTCCGCGCCCGAGGGACGGCCGATGTCCTGTTGCACCCGGTCCTCCAGCCAGGCGGCCCAGGCCCGCCCGATGACCAGGGCCTCACGGGCACCGGCCTCGGTGTGCGAGAGCAGCGAACCGTGCCGGGTCAGGAACCCCTCCTCCACCATCCGGTCGAACACCGGCAGCAGCACCTCCGGCGGCACCCGGCGGCGGGCGGCGATCAGGCCGAGGCTCGCGTGGCCGACCAGCCGCGTGAACAGCTCGACCTGCATGACGGCCCAGGCGCCGGCGACGTCGAGCCGGGTGTCGCTGTCCGCGATGATGCGGCGCGCGGTGTCCAGCTCCGTACTGCCGATGATCTTCCCGACGGAGGCCTCCAGCGCTCTTCTGCTGCTGGCGTCGTGCGGGGAGGCGAAGCCCTCGCCCATGTCGGTGGAGCCCGCGCGGGCGCTGTCGCGCAGCTGCACCTGCTTGAGGAAGAGGGCGACCACGAGGCCGACGGCGGCGACGGGCACCGTCCACAGGAACACGGTCTGGATGGTGTCCGCGTACGCGCCGATGACCGGCGCCGCCGCATCCTGCGGCAGCCCGTGCACGCCCGCCGGACTGGTCGCCGCCCGGCCGATCACCGCGGGGTCCGCGGCGCCGGTCCGCGCGGCCTCGGCGATGCCGTCGCGGAGGTTGGGCCCGAGGGCGTTGGCGTAGATCGTGCCGAACACGGCGGTGCCGAAGGAACTGCCCAGCGTGCGGAAGAAGGTGACGCCGGAGGTCGCGGTGCCGAGGTCGGCGTAGTCGACGGTGTTCTGCACGGCGATCGTCAGCACCTGCATGGACAGGCCGATGCCCGTGCCCAGCACGAACATGTACAGCGACTCCAGGCCGGCGCCCGTGGACGGCCCCATCAGCGACATCAGATACAGCCCGACGCCCATCACCAGGGTGCCCGCGATCGGGAACAGCCGGTACCGGCCCGTCCTGCTGACCACGCTGCCGCTGAACACCGACGCGATCAGCAGCCCGGCCACCATCGGCAGCGTCCGCACGCCCGAGACGGTGGCCGAGTCGCCGTCGACGTACTGGAGATAGGTCGGCAGATAGGTCAGCGCGCCGAGCATCGCGAAGCCGACGATGAAGCTGAGGACCGAGCAGACCGTGAACACCGGGTTGGCGAACAGCCGTATCGGCAGCATCGGTTCGGCCGCCCGGGTCTCCACCAGGCAGAACAGGGCGAGCGCGAGCAGCCCGCCGGCGAAGAGGCCGAGGATGACGCCCGAGCCCCACGCGTACTCGTTGCCGCCCCAGCTCGTCGCCAGGATCAGCGCGCTCGCGCCGAGCGCGACCAGGGCGATGCCCAGGTAGTCGATGACGGGCCGGACGGCCGACTTCACCACCGGGATGGTGCGGGCGGCGGCGATCACCACCACGACGGCGATGGGCACGTTGACGTAGAACGCCCAGCGCCAGGACAGGTGGTCGGTGAACAGGCCGCCCAGCAGCGGCCCGATGACCGTCGCGACGCCGAACACCGCGCCGATGGCGCCCTGGTACTTGCCGCGCTCCCGCAGCGGGATGACGTCCGCGATCAACGCCATCGACGTGACCATCAGGCCGCCCGCGCCGACCCCCTGCATGGCCCGCCAGGCGATCAGCAGCGGCATGTTCGTGGCCAGCCCGCACAGGAACGAGCCCGTGATGAACACGACCGCAGAGACCTGGAAGACCACCTTGCGCCCGAACAGGTCGCCGAACTTGCCGACCAGCACCGTCGCGACGGTCTCCGCGAGCAGGTACGAGGTGACCACCCACGACATGTGGGAGGCGCCGCCCAGGTCCGACACGATCGTCGGCAGCGCGGTGCCGACGATGGTCTGGTCGAGGGCCGCGAGCAGCATGCCGAGCATGATCGTGACGAAGACGACGTTGCGGCGCCGCCGGTCCAGCACGGGCGGCTGGGCCGCGGCGGTCCGGGGCGTTTCCTCGGCGACGGTCACGAGGTCACGATCACACCCGTGCACAGGGCACGCCTCCGGGGACGGTCCGCCCGGGTACCGCCCCTAGCGGTCCCCGGGGTCGCGCCGCAGCAGGTACGTGTCCATGATCCAGCCCTTGCGCTCCCGGGCCTCGGCGCGCAGCCGCTCGATGCGGGGCGCGGCCTCGGCGATCGGGCCGGAGACGAGGATCTCGTCCGGGGTGCCCAGATAGGCGCCCCAGTAGATGTCGATGTCCTGGTCCGCGTACCGCCGGAAGGCCTGGTGGGCGTCCAGCATCACCACCACGTCGTCCACGCCCTCCGGGAAGCCCTCGGCGAGCCGCCGGCCGGTCGTGATCTGCACCGGGCGCGCGACCCGGTTCAGCCCGGTCCGGTGCCGGGCGACGAGCGAGGAGACACTGCTGATGCCGGGCACGACGTCGTACGCGAACGTCACCGTGCCGCGCTCCAGGATCTCCTCGAGGATGCCCAGCGTGCTGTCGTACAGCGCCGGATCGCCCCAGACCAGGAACGCTCCGCTCTCGTCCTCGCCCAGCTCCTCGGCGATCAGTCGCTCGTAGATGCCGGCGCGGGCGCTGCGCCAGTCCCCGACGGCGGGGGAGTACGCGGCGCCGCCCGCGGTGCGGTCCCGGTCCGGGTCGCGCGCCTCGACGACCCGGTACGTGCCCTCCGGCACATGCGTCTCCAGCATGTCCCGGCGCAGTCGCACCAGGTCCGCCTTGGCCTCGCCCTTGTCCAGGACGAAGAACACGTCCGTGCTCCGCAGCGCCCGGACCGCCTGGAGGGTGAGCTGGTCGGGGTCGCCCGCGCCGATACCGATCACATGAATTGTCCGCACGCCCCGAGTCTGCCGTACGCCGCTGCCGCCGCCCCCGCCGGGCTGCCCCCGGCCGACGTGCGGCTCAGCCCCGCAGCCGCGGTGCCCGCGCCCCCGCGTCCACCGGCACGCCGCCCTCCACGTCGTCCGCCAGCGCCCGGGCCCACCCGGCGACCGCGGCCGGATCCATGCCGTACGGCCGTTCCCGCCCGGGCCCCGACGCCGCCCACTCGGTCACGGCCCCGGCCCCGCGCCGCAGCAGCCTGGCCCCGCCGGTGACATTGCCGCGGGCCGCGTGCGTGAGCCCGACCGCCAGCTGGGCCAGGCCGCGCCACAGCTCCCGCTCCTCCTCGGGGCCCGACTTCCAGGCGTCCTCGAAGACCTCGTGCGCGTGGAACGGCTTGCCCTCGTCCAGCAGCCGCTGCGCCTCGGCGACCGTCTCGGCGGGGGCCCGGACGACCCCCTCGGGCTGGCGGGGGACGCCCTCGGCGCCGTACGGCAGCGGGCGCCCCAGCCCGTCCCGCGGCCGGGCGTTGCGGGCCCGGCCCTCGTCGTCGCGGTCCCGCGCGTCCGCCGGGCGGTCGGAGGCTGTGCTGTCGGCAGGGCTGTCCATGGGGCCGATTGTCCCTCGCCCGTCCCCGCTTAGGCACAGCCCCGCGTGTGGGGTAAAGTGCTGTCCGCGTGATCGCGCGGGTGCACCCCGCGAGACCACATCGGGACGTGGCGCAGCTTGGTAGCGCACTTGACTGGGGGTCAAGGGGTCGCAGGTTCAAATCCTGTCGTCCCGACTCGTGAGAGTCGCAGGCCGAGGGCCGGTACCGGAGAGATCCGGGACCGGCCCTCAGTCGTTGTCGGGGCCCGTCGACGCGGACGCCGGTCCGGGCCGGGCGCCTGCGGCGATCAGCAGCTCCGCGGTCTCGGGATGCGGTCCCCTGGTCGCCCAGTCGAGCGGGGACCAGCCGGTGCCGTGGTCCTCCCTCAGGTCCGGGTCGGCGCCGTGCGCCAGGAGCGCGCGCACCGTCTCGGTGTGACCCCAGCAGGCCGCCCCGCACAGCGGAGTGCCCTCCGAGCCGATCCCGCTCTCCGTGTCGGGCGAGGCCCCGGCCGCCAGCAGCAGCCGGACGAGACCCGCGTCCCCGTTCACCGCCGCCTGGTACAGCGGCGTGGTGCCCGCGGAGTCGGCCGTCTCGGCGGGCGCGCCCGCCCGCAGCAGCGCCCGCACCCGTGCCGGGTCGCCCACCAGTACGGCGCTGACGAGCCGCCCGGACAGTTTCTTCCGTCGCCGTCGGTTCATGATCGCAGAGCCTAGCGGGCCGTACGGCACTCCCTGCTCCGTGCAGTAGGGACGGACCCCCGCAGGCCCGCCCTCCCGGGCGCAGCCCGCGGACACGGAAGGCCGGCGCAGTCGGCGGGTGGACGGTGTGGAAGGCTCGGGGGCCCGGGCGCCGGTCGGCACCCGGGTCCCCGAGGCGTCACCCGGAAGAAGAGGTCTATGCCCCCTGGCAGTCCCCGCCCCGTCGACAACCTCGATGACGACGACTTCCCCGCCTACACCATGGGCCGGGCCGCCGAGATGCTCGGCGCCACCCCCGCCTTCCTCCGCGCCCTGGGTGAGCACCGCCTGATCACCCCGCTGCGCTCCGAGGGCGGCCACCGCCGCTACTCCCGCTACCAGTTGCGCATCGCCGCCCGCGCCCGCGAACTCGTCGACGCCGGCACCGCTGTGGAAGCCGCCTGCCGGATCATCATCCTCGAGGACCAGCTCGAAGAGGCCCAGCGCATCAACGAAGAGCTCCGCGCGGCCCAGCGCGACGGTGCGAAGCCGAAGAGCTCGGTCTGACCGCCCGGCTTCCGCAGGCCGCCCCGCCCGGCCCGGGGCCGCTGAGTCATGGGGCGACGCGGGCCCGCCGGACCCCTCGTCGCCCCCTTCGGTTCACGGTGCCCGGACCACCGGCGGTTCGCCGCGGGGCAGGGTCAGCGCGGCGCGCAGGGCGGTCGCGGCCTCCTCGCCGATGCGCTCGGCCAGGGCGTCCTCGACGACGGCGAGGGTCGCCTGGGCGCGCCGGTGGACGCGGGCGCCCTCCGCGGTGATGCGGATCAGCCGGTTGCGCGCCGAGGCGGGGTCCGGCACCTGTTCCAGCAGGCCGAGCGCGAGCAGGCCGTGCACGGCCTGGTGGGCCGTCTGCCGTGTGACGCCGAGGCGGCGGGCCAGTTCGGCGACCGTGGTGCCCTCCGGGTCCAGCAGGGCGAAGACCTGCCCCTGGGCGCTGCTCAGCGGCTGCTCGCCGGCCGCCCGCATGCTCGCCGTCAGCGCGTCGTCGAACCAGCGCTTGGCCCGGCCGGCACCCTGGAACGCCACCCCGGCCTGCGGGTGATCGTCCCGCACTGCGGTGGCGCGCTGCCCGTCCTCGCCGACCGCATCGACGGCTTCATGAAGCTCTTCCTCCCGGCCGGGGAGGGCGACGCCCCCGACGCCGTCGCACAACTGCGGCGCCTGCACTACGACATGGCCGGCCCCGCCTTCCCGCGCCAGGTCCCCGCGCTGCTCTCCCTGGTCGACCCGGACCGGTTGCTGTACGGCAGCGACTACTGCTGGACGCCCGCGGCCGGCGTGGACGCCCATGCCGCGGCCGTCGACGCCGCGCCGGTGCCGGTGGGCGCCGCCGACTGGCGGTCCCTGACGACGGCCAACGCCCTCCGTCTGCTGCCCCGCCTGGCCGGGCCCACCGTCCCCGGCACCCGGGGAGCCGACCGGACATGACCGTGCACCCCCGGCTCGCCCCGTTCCTGGTCCCGCCCGACCCCGCGGTCCTGCCCCTCCCGCCCGCCGCACATCCCGCCGACGGCGTACGGCTGCTGCGCGCCGTCCCGTACGCCGTGCACGACGGCGGCCGGCCCCTCGAACTCGACGTGTGGCTCCCCGGAGGCCCCCGACGGTCCGCTGCCCGTCATCGTCCTCGTGCACGGCGGCGCCTGGCGCTCCGGGCTGCGCGACGACCTCGGCCCACGCTTCCGCGCCTGGCGGCCCGGACCCTTCGCCCGCCTCGCCCGGGCCGGGTTCGCCGTCGTCTGCCCCGACTACCGGCTCAGCGGCGAGGCCCGGTTCCCCGCCCCGCTGGACGACCTCCACGCCGCACTGGCGTGGCTGCGCACCCGCGCCGGCGAACTAGGCACCGACCCCGGACGGACCGTCGTCTGGGGCGAGTCCGCGGGCGGTCACCTCGCCGCGCTCCTCGCCCTCACCGCCGACGCGCCCCTGCGCGGCTGCGTCGTCTGGTACGCCCCGAGCGACCTCACCGCCGCGTCGCCGCACACCCCGGAGGCGGCGCTGCTCGGCGCCCCCGCCGCAGAAGCCCCCGAACGCGCCCGCGCGGCCAGCCCGGTCGCCCGGGCCGGGCGGGGCGCCCCGCCCTTCCTGATCCTGCACGGAGACGCGGACACGGTCGTCCCCCTGAGTCAGGGGGAGGCCCTGACGGCGGCGCTGACGTCGGCCGGCACACCGGTCGCCTTCCGGGCCGTCGCCGGAGCCGACCACCTGTGGATCGGCGCGGCCGAGCCGGACGTGGAGCAGTGCTTCGCCTCGTCCCTCGACTTCGCGCGGAGCCTGACGGGGTGAGGGGGACGGGCGCCACCGCCCTGCCGGGGCGTCAGAGGTGGCGACGGCGGTCGGCGACGGCACGCTCGTACCGTGCGCGGGCGTCCACGGCGGCCGGGCGCGCGGAGACCTCCGCCACCGGCACGTCCCACCAGGCCTCGGCGCCGGGCGCGGTCGCCGCCGGGTCCGTCTCCACGTGGACGCAGACCGGGCGGGTCGCCGCACGGGCCGCCGTCAGCGCCTCCCGCAGCTCGCGCACCGTCTTCGCGCGCAGCACCTCCATGCCGAGGCTCGCCGCGTTGGCCGCGAGGTCGACGGGCAGCGGGGCGCCGGTGAAGGTGCCGTCGGCGGCACGGTGGCGGTAGGCGGTGCCGAAGCGCTCGGCGCCGACCGACTCGGACAGACCCCCGATGGAGGCGTAGCCGTGGTTCTGCACGACGACCAGCTTCACCGGCAGGTTCTCCTGCACGGCGGTGACGATCTCCGTCGGGTTCATCAGGTACGTGCCGTCGCCGACCAGCGCCCAGACGGGCGTCCCCGGCGCCGCCTGCTGCACGCCGAGCGCGGCCGGGATCTCGTAGCCCATGCACGAGTAGCCGTACTCCAGGTGGTACTGGCGCGGGGAGCGGGCCCGCCAGAGCTTGTGCAGGTCGCCGGGGAGCGAACCGGCCGCGTTGATCACCACGTCCTCGTCGCCCACCACCGCGTCCAGCGCGCCCAGCACCTGCGTCTGGGTCGGCGCGGCGTTGTCGTCGTCCGCCGTCAGGGCGGCCTCCACCACCCGCTCCCAGCGCTCCTTGCCCGCGCGGTACTCCGCCTCGTACGACGGCGCCACCCGGTGTCCCGCGAGGGCGTCGGTCAGCAGGGTCAGGCCGGTGCGCGCGTCGCAGACCAGGGTGCGGGCGGCGAGCTTGTGGGCGTCGAAGGCGGTGACGTTGAGGTTCAGGAAGCGGACGTCCGGGTGGCGGAAGAGGGTGCCGGAGGCCGTGGTGAAGTCCGAGTAGCGGGTCCCGACGCCGATCACCAGGTCCGCGGTGCGGGCCAGGTCGTCGCCGACGGCGGTGCCGGTGTGGCCGATGCCGCCGAGGTCGGCCGGATGGGCGTGGCGCAGGGAGCCCTTGCCC
This sequence comes from Streptomyces sp. NPDC032940, assembly GCF_040636935.1. NCBI lineage: Bacteria > Bacillati > Actinomycetota > Actinomycetes > Kitasatosporales > Streptomycetaceae > Streptomyces > Streptomyces sp. NPDC032940. Next base: position 44,768 of record NZ_JBEZVJ010000007.1, read on the forward strand.
GCCTGGGTGGAGGCGACCGGGATGCCGGTGGCGTCCACGAAGGCCTTCAGCGCCTCCTCCGCCTCGCTGTGGTGGACACCGCCGCCCGCGACGATCAGCGGGCGTTCGGCGGCGCGGACCGCCCGGACCGCCTCGGCCAGCTCCACCGGGTCGTGGGAGGGACGCCGGACGCGCCAGACGCGGTCGGCGAAGAACTCCTCAGGCCAGTCGTACGCCTCGGCCTGCACGTCCTGGGGGAGGGCGAGGGTGACCGCGCCGGTCTCGGCCGGGTCGCTCAGCACCCGCATCGCCTGGAGCGCGGAGGCGATCAGGGCGTCCGGGCGGGTGACGCGGTCGAAGTACCGGGACACCGGGCGCAGGGTGTCGTTGACGGACACGTCGGCCTCGACCGGGTGCTCCAGCTGCTGGAGCAGCGGGTCGGCCGCGTGCGAGGCGAAGTAGTCGCCGGGCAGCAGCAGGACCGGCAGCCGGTTGATCGTGGCCAGGGCGGCGCCGGTGACCAGGTTCGTGGCGCCCGGGCCGATCGAGGTCGTCACCGCCTGCGCGGACAGCCGGTTGAGCTGGCGGGCGTGGCCGACGGCCGCGTGCACCATGGCCTGTTCGTTGCGGCCCTGGTGGTACGGCATGGCGTGCCCGTACTCGACCAGCGCCTGGCCGATGCCGGCCACGTTGCCGTGGCCGAAGATGCCCCAGGTGCCGGCGATCAGCCGGTGCCGGGCGCCGTCGCGTTCGGTGTACTGGGCCGCCAGGAAGCGCACCAGGGCCTGGGCGGTGGTCAGTCGGCGGGTGGCGGCGGCGCTCATGCGGGCCTCTCCGGTGCGGTGTAGAGGGGGAGCCGGGGGTCGACCGGCTGCTCGGGCCAGGTGTCGCGGATCCAGGCGTGGTCGGGGTGGTCGCTGATCAGCCAGGCGCGTTCGGCGTCCGGGCCGGCCATGACGTTGAGGTAGTACATGTGGTGGCCCGGGACCGCCATCGACGGTCCGTGCCAGCCGTCCGGGATCAACACCACGTCCCCGTCCCGTACTTCGGCGAGCACGTCGGTGCCCTTGCCGTGCCCGGAGGGCGAGACCCGCTGGTAGCCGAGGCCGGGGACGCCGTCGTGGCCGGCGATCGCGAAGTAGTAGATCTCCTCCAGCACCGACTCCTCGCCGGGGCGGTGCTCGTCGTGCTTGTGGGGCGGGAAGGACGACCAGTTGCCGCCGGGGGTGATCACCTCGACCGCGATCAGCCGGTCGCACTCGAAGACGCCGGCCGCGGCGAAGTTGTTGACCTGCCGCGAGCAGTTCCCGGTGCCCCGCAGCTCCACCGGGACCGACGACGCCGGTCCGTGACGGGCGGGCAGGCGGCGGGTGCAGCGGGCGCCGGTGAGCGCGAACCGGCCGCCGCCCGCCGAGGTGACGGTGGCGCGGGCGTCGCGGGGCAGGTAGGCGAAGTCGCTCACGCCCGCGAACACCTGGGTGCGGCCGGTGAGTTCGAAGGTGTCGTGGCCGAAGTCGTCGGCGCATCCGACCGTACAGCCGCCGCTCAGCGGGAGCACGATCCACTCGCTTTCACCGGTGTCGAAGGTGTGCGTGCCACCCGGCGGCAGTTCGAGGACGCGCAGGCTCGAGTAGCCCCAGCCGGCCGTCTCGGGGCTCACGTCGACGAGGTAGGGGCCGGCGTGCGCCGTGCCCGCGGGAAGGTGATGCGTCATGGGTTCCCTTTCGTCACGACGGGCGTCTCACAACAGGCTCACGGCGGTGTCCACCGCCTCTTCCACCGTGCCGTCGGCCGGGTAGAGCAGTGAGCGGCCGACGACCAGGCCCTGGACGGTGGGCAGCCGGAGCGCCTTGCGCCAGCGTTCGTAGGCGGCGGCCTGGCCCGCCGGGGAGCCGCCTGTGTCCCCGCCGAGCAGGACAGCGGGGAGCGTGGAGGTCTCCAGGACCTCGCCCATGTCGTCCGGGTCGTGGGTGACGGGCAGCTTCAGCCAGGTGTAGGCGGAGGTGCCGCCCAGGCCCGAGGCGATGGCGACCGAGCGCGTGACAGCGTCGGCGGACAGGTCGTTGCGGACCCGGCCGTCGATCCGGCGGGAGACGAACGGCTCCACGAACACCGGCAGCCCGCGGGCGGCCATGGCGTCGACCGCGCGGGCCGCGGACTCCAGGGTGGCCAGCGAGCCGGGGTCGTCGTAGTCGATGCGCAGCAGCAGCTTGCCCGCGTCGAAGCGCAGCCGGGCGAGGTCCTCGGCACGGTGCCCGGTGAAGCGGTCGTCCATCTCGAAGGCGGCGCCCGCGAGACCGCCGCGGTTCATCGAGCCCATGACGACCTTGTTCTCCAGCACCCCGAGCAGCAGCAGGTCCTCCAGCACGTCGGCGGTGGCGAGCACCCCGTCGACGCCGGGCCGCGACAGCGCGGTGCACAGGCGTTCCAGCAGGCCGGCCCGGTTGGCCATGGCGAGCCGCCGCCCGCCGACGCCGAGCGCGCCTCGCGCCGGATGGTCCGCGGCCACGATCATCAGACGCCCGGACGCGCCGATCAGCGGCCGGCGCACCCGGCGGGCCGCCGCCTCGGCGATGGCCTCCGGATGCCGGGCTCTGACCGCCGTGAGGTCGGGGATGCTCAGGGACAAGGCAGCGCTCCGTTCAGGGGGTGGCCCGCGCGAGGAGGCCGTCGACCTCCGCCCCGGTGGGCATCGCGGAGGAACAGGCGAGACGGGAGGCGACGAGCGCGCCTGCCGCGTTGGCGTACCGCATGGTCCGCTCCAGGTCCCAGCCGGACAGCAGACCGTGGCAGAGGGCGCCGCCGAACGCGTCGCCCGCGCCGAGGCCGTTGACCACCTCGACCGGCACCGGCTCCACCTCTGCCGTCCGGCCGTCGCGGTGCACGGCGAGGACGCCCTCGGGACCCTGTTTGACGACGGCCAGCTCCACGCCCGCCGCGAGCAGCGCCTCGGCACAGGCCCGCGGCTCGCGCACCCCGGTGGCGATCTCGCACTCCTCGAGATTGCCGACGGCGACCGTCGCGTGCCGCAGCGCCTCGGCGTAGTACGGGCGGGCCTGGCCTGGATCGGTCCAGAACATCGGCCGCCAGTCCAGGTCGAAGACCGTGGTCGCCGCCTTCGCGCGGTGCGCGAGGGCGCCCAGGGTCGCCGTACGGCTCGGCTCCTCGCTCAGTCCGGTGCCGGTGATCCAGAAGACGCGGGCCGCGCGGATCGCGTCGAGGTCCAGCTCCCCGGGACGGATCTCCAGGTCGGGAGCCTTGGGCCGGCGGTAGAAGTACAGCGGGAAGTCGTCCGGCGGAAAGATCTCGCAGAAGGTGACGGGCGTCGGGTACGCGGCGACCGGCGTCACCCAGCGGTCGTCGACGCCGAACTCCTCGAGCGCCCGGTGCAGAAAGCCGCCGAACGGATCGTCGCCCGTGCGGGTGATGACGGCGGTGGTCCGGCCCAGGCGGGCGGCGGCGACGGCCACGTTCGCGGCCGAGCCGCCGAGGAACTTGCCGAAAGTCTCGACCTCCGCGAGGGATACACCGGTCTGGAGGGGATAGAGATCCACTCCGATGCGACCCATGGTGATCAGATCGAAATGCCGGACCGACTCGGTCATCTGTGACGCTCCTCGGGGCTGGGCGGTGGCCTGCCGCCTCCCAGGTCTATGACTGTGCGACGAGCCTGTCAAGGCTTTGTACGGACATACGGACTAGCTCCTGAAATGATGTCTTGACAAAGTATTGACAGCGGGCCCCTCAAGGGCTTGTATCCGGTCCCAGCGCAACAGCCCTTCTTCTCCGGGTCCGACCCACGGTTCCCCGTCGCACAGTGAGGTGCAGGAAAGATGGTCCGCTCTTCGCACGCCCGCTCCCGCAGATACGCCCCGGCCGTGGCCCTCGCCGCGGCGGCGGCGCTGACCCTCGCCGGCTGCTCCAGCAGCTCCGGGGGCAAGAAGGCCGACGAAGAGGAGGACTCCGGGGCTTCCGGTGGCCAGGCGAACACCCCACGCATGACGGTCGCGCTGGTCACCCATCAGGCGCCCGGCGACACCTTCTGGGACATCGTCCGCAAGGGCGCCGAGGCCGCCGCCGCCAAGGACAACGTCAAGCTCGTCTACTCCGCCGACCCCAACGCCGGCAACCAGGCCAACCTGGTGCAGAACGCGATCGACCAGAAGGTCGACGGCATCGCGGTCACCCTCGCCAAGCCGGACGCCCTGCGCGGCGTCCTCGCCGAGGCGGAAAAGGCCGGCATACCCGTCGTCGGCCTCAACTCCGGCCTCGCCGACTGGAAGCAGCTCGGCCTGACGGAGTTCTTCGGCCAGGACGAGAGCGTGGCGGGCGAGGCCTTCGGCAAGAAGCTCAACGAGGTCGGCGCGAAGAAGGCCGTCTGCGTCGTCCACGAACAGGGCAACGTCGGCCTGACCCAGCGCTGCGACGGCGTGAAGAAGACCTTCGAGGGCTCGGTCGAGAACCTCTACGTCAACGGCACCGACATGCCCTCGGTGAAGGCCACGATCACCGCGAAGCTCAAGCAGGACGGCGACGTGGACCACGTCGTCACGCTCGGCGCCCCGTTCGCCATGGCCGCGACCCAGTCCGTGGCGGAGACCGGCGGCAAGGCGAAGGTCGCCACCTTCGACCTCAACAAGGAGCTGACCGGCGCCATCGAGAAGGGCACCATCGAGTTCGCCGTCGACCAGCAACCCTACCTCCAGGGCTACTTGGCGGTCGACGGGCTGTGGCTCTACCGGAACAACGGCAACTACAGCGGCGGCGGCGAGCAGCCGGTGCTCACCGGCCCGGCCTTCGTCGACAAGTCAAACGTCAAGACCGTCGCCGGGTTCGCGGCGAAGGGCACCCGGTGATGAGCGCCGCCCCACAGGCCGGGACGGCGGTCACCTCACCGCCGCCCCCCGGACCGGCGCCGGGCGACGGGCGGGCCCGGCGGCCCCTGGCGCTGCGGCTGCTGGCCCGGCCGGAGGTCGGGGTCTTCCTCGGCGCCGCCGCCGTCTTCGTCTTCTTCCTGATCGCCGCGCCCTCGGTCCGCGACGGCGGCTCCATGGCGACCGTCCTCTACCAGTCCTCCACCATCGGCATCATGGCCCTGCCGGTCGCCCTACTCATGATCGGCGGCGAGTTCGACCTGTCCGCCGGCGTCTCCGTGGTCACCTCGGCGCTCACCGCGAGCATGCTCAGCTACCAGCTGACCGTGAACGTGTGGACGGGCGTGATCGTCGCCCTCGCGGTCTCCCTCGGTGTGGGCGCGTTCAACGGCTGGGTGCTGGTGCGGACCGGGCTGCCGAGCTTCCTCGTCACCCTCGGCACCTTCCTGATCCTCCAGGGCGTCAACCTCGCCGTCACCAAGCTGGTCACCGGCAACGTCGCCACCGACGACATCAGCGACATGGACGGCTTCGACCGGGCCAGGGCGGTCTTCGCCTCCTCCTTCGACGTCGGCGGCGTCCAGGTGAAGATCACCGTCGTGTGGTGGCTGGTCTTCGCCGCGCTGGCCACCTGGGTGCTGCTGCGGACCAAGTACGGCAACTGGGTCTTCGCCGTCGGCGGCAACAAGGAGTCCGCCCGCGCCGTCGGCGTCCCCGTCACCTTCACCAAGATCACCCTGTTCATGCTGGTCGGCTTCGGTGCCTGGTTCGTCGGCATGCACCAGCTGTTCTCCTTCAACACCGTGCAGTCCGGCGAGGGCGTCGGCCAGGAGCTGATCTACATCGCCGCGGCCGTCATCGGCGGCTGCCTGCTCACCGGCGGCCACGGCTCCGCCGTCGGCCCGGTCTTCGGCGCCTTCATGTTCGGCATGGTGAACCAGGGCATCGTCTACGCCGGATGGAACCCCGACTGGTTCAAGGCGTTCCTCGGCGTGATGCTGCTCGGTGCCGTCCTCGTCAATCTGTGGGTCCGCCGTGCGGCGGCCCGGAGGTGATCGGAAATGACCAGCAAGTCCACCGGCACCCAGGGCACCGCCCGCGCGGCCACCGTCCCGGCGGATGCCGGCCGGCCGCTCGTGGAACTGCGCGGCGCCGGCAAGGCCTACGGGACCGTCCGCGCCCTGCACGGAGTCGACCTCGCCGTCCACCCCGGGCGGGTGACCTGCGTGCTCGGCGACAACGGCGCCGGCAAGTCGACCCTCATCAAGATCATCTCCGGGCTGCACCGGCACACCGAGGGCGAGCTGCTCGTCGACGGCGAACCGGTGCGCTTCGGCAGCCCCCGCGACGCCCTGGCCCGGGGCATCGCCGCCGTCTACCAGGACCTCGCCACCGTGCCGCTGATGCCGGTGTGGCGGAACTTCTTCCTCGGCTCCGAGCTGACCCGGGGGCCGTGGCCCGTGCGCCGCCTCGACATCGCCCGCATGAAGAAGACCGCCGACGCGGAACTGCGCAGCATGGGCATCGTCCTGGACGACCTGGAACAGCCCGTCGGCACCCTCTCCGGCGGCCAGCGCCAGTGCGTGGCCATCGCCCGCGCCGTCCACTTCGGCGCCCGCGTCCTCATCCTCGACGAGCCCACCGCAGCCCTGGGCGTCAAGCAGTCCGGCGTGGTCCTCAAGTACATCGCCGCGGCCCGTGAACGCGGCCTCGGCGTCGTCTTCATCACCCACAACCCCCACCACGCCTATCTGGTCGGCGACCACTTCAGCGTGCTGCGCCTGGGCACCCTCGAGCTCAGCGCCGCCCGCGCCGGCATCACCCTCGAGGACCTCACCCACCACATGGCGGGCGGCGCCGAACTCGCCGCCCTCAAGCACGAACTGGCGCAGGCCGACGGGGTCGACACGACGGCGCTCCCGGGGGCGGAGCCGGAAAGCCGCGGGCCGGAAAGCCGCGGGCCGGAGATCCCCGAGCCGGAAAGTCGCGGGCCGGAGATCCCCGCTTCCCGTGTCCCCGAGCCCCGCCCCGCCGGGTCCGACACCGCCGAAGGGAAGGCCTGACATGCCCACCGCCCTGGACCGCATCCGCGTCGGCTCCGCCCCCGACTCCTGGGGCGTCTGGTTCCCCGACGACCCCCGGCAGGTGCCCTGGCGCCGCTTCCTGGACGAGGTGAGCGAGGCCGGGTACGAGTGGATCGAGCTGGGGCCCTACGGCTACCTGCCCACCGACCCGGCCCGCCTCCGCGACGAGGTGGCCCGGCGCGGCCTCAGGGTCTCCGCCGGCACCGTCTTCTGCGGCCTGCACCGCGGCGCCTCCGAATGGGACGCCACCTGGGAGCAGGTCGCCCGCGTCGCCGGCCTCGCCCGGGCCGTGGACGCGACCCACCTCGTCGTCATCCCGTCCTTCTGGCGCGACGACCGGACCGCCGAGGTCCTGGAGCCGCCGGAGCTCACCGGCGAGCAGTGGACACACCTGACCCGGGGCATGGAACGCCTCGGCCGCCGGGTGCGGGAGACCTACGGCCTGGACGTCGTCGTCCATCCGCATGCCGACACCCACATCGACACCGAGGAACACGTCGAGCGCTTCCTCGACTCCACCGACTCCGGCCTGGTCGGCCTCTGCCTGGACACCGGCCACTACGCCTACTGCGGCGGCGACAGCGTCAAGCTGATCGAGACCTACGGCGAGCGCATCGGCTACCTCCACCTCAAGCAGGTCGACCCGGAGATCCTCGCCGACGTGCGCGCGAACGGCGTGCCGTTCGGGCCGGCCGTCCAGCGCGGGGTGATGTGCGAACCGCCCTCGGGCGTCCCCGAGCTGGGCCCGGTGCTCACGGCGGCCCAGCGGCTCGGCGTGGACCTGTTCGCCATCGTCGAGCAGGACATGTACCCCTGCGCACCCGAGACGCCGCTGCCCATCGCGGTGCGCACCCGCGGGTTCCTGCGCTCCTGCGGCGCCTGACGGGCCGGCCCCGGCGCCGGCTCGGCGAGCCGTTGTCAGTGCCACGCGCTAGCGTGCGAAGCACTGACCGCTCGCTCCGTTCCGGGAGGTTCCGATGGCCTCGCGCCTCAATCCGTATCTCAGCTTCGACGGCGACGCCCGCCAGGCGATGGAGTTCTACGAGCAGGTCTTCGGCGGCACCCTGTCGCTGAACACCTTCGGCTCGGCCGGCATGCCGGACAGCGCGTACACCGACAAGATCATGCACGGCATGCTGGAGACGCCGAGCGGCTTCACCCTGATGGCGGCCGACACCCCGCCCGGGATGGAGTACACACCGGGGAGCAACTTCTCCGTGAGCCTCAGCGGCGACGACGACGCCGAACTGCGCGGCTACTGGGAGAAGCTCTCCGAGGGCGGCACCGTCGCCGTGCCGCTGGAGAAGCAGATGTGGGGTGACGTCTTCGGCATGTGCACCGACCGGTTCGGCGTCCCGTGGATGGTGAACATCAGCGAGCCGGCGGGCTGACCCGCGGCCAGCCGGTCCGCCCGGCCGCTCAGCCCCGCCGGACCTCCGCCACCGTCACCGGCCGGTGCTCGCGCAGCGACAGGGCGCACGCCTCGGCGGTCCAGCCCGCCTCCAGCGCGTCCTCGATCGTGCAGGGCGAGGGGCGCTTGCCGGCCACGACCTCGGTGAAGGCGGCGAGTTCGGCGCGGTAGGCGGCGGCGAAGCGGTCCATGAAGAAGTCGTGCGGGACACCGGCCGGGAAGGTCGCGCCGGGCTCGGCCGAGCGCAGCGGCAAGCGGTCGTCCAGGCCGACGGCGAGGGAGTCCGCGAAGCCGTGGATCTCCATGCGGACGTCGTACCCCCGGGCGTTGTGGCGGCTGCTGGAGACCATCGCGATCGTGCCGTCGTCCAGGGTGAGCACCGCGCCCGTGGTGTCCGCGTCGCCCGCCTCCCGGATGAAGCCGGCGCCCCGGTTGCCGCCGACGGCGTACACCTCCCTCACCTCACGGCCCGTCACCCAGCGGATGGCGTCGAAGTCGTGCACGGAGCAGTCCCGGAAGATGCCCCCGGAAGCGGCGACGTACGCGGCCGGCGGTGGCGCCGGGTCCAGCGTGGTCGACCGCACGGTGTGCAGAATGCCCAGCTCACCGGCGCGCACCGCCGCCCGCGCCGCGGCGAATCCGGCGTCGAAGCGGCGGTTGTAGCCGATCTGGACCGGCACGTCGCGGTCCGCGACCGCATCGAGGACCGCGACGCCCTCCGCCATGGTGCGGGCGACGGGCTTCTCGCAGAAGACGGGCACCCCGGCCTCGACGGCGGCCAGGATCAGCCCCGGGTGGGCGTCGGTCGCGGCGGCGATCACCACCCCGTCGACCCCGGCGGCCAGCAGCGCTTCGGGCGAGGCGGCCACCTCGGCGCCGAACCGGCCGGCGGCGGCCCGCGCCGCGTCCGCGGACGGGTCGGCGACGACGAGCGAGCCGACGGCGTCGAGTCCGGAGAGGGTCTCGGCGTGGAAGGCGCCGATGCGGCCGAGGCCGAGGATTCCGATGCGCATGGACTGTGCCGCTCCTTGTGTGGGGTGCCGTGACCGTGTGTGCGCGGGGTGCGATGACCGTGACGGCGCCGCGAGCGCGTGACGTACGGCGTCGCCCTGTGGGTGTGTGACGCGGCCATGCGGGGCCGGCTCGTCCTGGTGCCGGTCGAGAGCGTGCTCGGCCGGTGGGCTCGGCCGGTGGGCGAACGGGTCTGCCGCGCGCCCCCGGTCATCCGGCGGCCTCGGGGCTGACCCACGTACCCCGCTCGGCCGACCGCGCCATCGCGTCCAGTACGGCCGCGGCGCGCACCGCGTCGGTCACGGTGGCGCCGTACGGGATGCCCTCGGCGATCGAGCGCAGGAAGCGCTGGGCCTCCACCACCTTCAGGTCGTCGTAGCCCATGGCGTTCGCCGCGCCCGGCTGGAAGGCGGCGAACTCGCCGTGCCCGGGGCCGGCATGGACCGTGCTGACCGGCTGGTCCTGGTAGGCCGTGCCCCGGCTGACGCCCAGCTCGTTCAGGCGGCGGAAGTCCCAGAACAGCGCGCCCCGCGTGCCGTGCACCTCGAAGCCGTAGGCGTTCTGCTCGCCGACCGAGACCCGGCAGGCCTCCAGGACACCGCGGGCTCCGGAGGCGAAGCGGAGCAGGCAGCCGACGTAGTCCTCGTTCTCCACGGGGCCGGGTTCGCCGCCCGCGGCACGCGTGTGACCGGCCGTGGCGGCGGTGGGACGGGCCCGCTCCGGCACGAAGACCGCCGTGTCCGCGGTCAGGGACGCGATGTCGCCGAGCAGGAAGCGGGCCAGGTCGGCGCCGTGCGAGGCCAGGTCGCCCAGCACCCCGCTGCCCCCGCGCTCCCGTTCGAAACGCCAGGTCAGGGCCGCGTCGGGATGGGCCGCGTAGTCACTGAACAGGCGGATGCGGGCATGCGTGACGGCGCCGATCTCCCCGGCCGCGATCAGCTCGCGGGCGGCCTCGACGGCGGGCGCGTTGCGGTAGTTGAAGCCGACGGCGCCCTGGACGCCGGCCCCGGCCACCGCGTCCGCCACCGCGCGGGCGTCCCCGGTGGTCAGGCCGACCGGCTTCTCGATCCAGACGTGCTTGCCGGCCTCGGCCATCGCCACGCCGATCGCCCGGTGCAGGAAGTTCGGCGCGGTGACGCTGACCGCCCGCACGCGCGGGTCGGCGGCCACGTCGCGCCAGTCACGGGTGGCCGAGGCGAACCCGAACTGCGCGGCGGCCCCCTCGGCCCGGCCCGGCACCTCGTCGGCGACCGCGATCAGCTCCGGACGCAGCGGCAGCCGCGGATAGTGGTGCCGGACGCGTGCGTACGCCCGGGTGTGCACCCGGCCCATCCAGCCGAATCCGACGACGGCGACACCGAGCGCATCCACCATGAGAGCCCCTCGATCGAGGACCGGTCCGTGAACTGTCCAGGCCACCCTGTGCGGACCCTGTGCATCATGTCAACCGTTTGACAGGACAAAGGCCGGGAGTGTCCGGCGGGACCCTCGCGGGCCTACCGAAGGTTGATCGCGTACGCCTTGCGCAGCGTCTCGTGCACCGTCCACGTCGTCCGGTCGCCCTCGCGCAGGACGGCCAGGTCGCCCGGCCCGACCGTCAGCGTGGGGCCGCCCTCCACCTCGATGGTGGCCGAGCCGCTGAGCACGACGAAGAGTTCGTCCGCCTCGGTGTCGGTGACGACGCCGGGGGTGATCTGCCAGACGCCCCGCACCTGGCGGCCGTCGGCCGACTCCCAGACCACCTTGCCGGTGACCTCGGGGCTGCCGGAGACGATCTGCTCGGGGGAGAGGGGCTCGGGCTCGAGCTCGGCGTCGGGGACGTGGACAACGAAACTGTGGGTCATGCGGCGACGCTAGCCGGGGCGGAGGGGGCCGCGGGGGCGACAGGGTGTGCCGTATCCGCGGGCGTACACGGACACTTCGTCGCGCCCTGCGCCGCCCTCGCCGGGCCGTCCACCGGCCCATATGTCTCGAACAAAATTGTTGACAATCTTGTCTGGCTAGATTTAGGTTCGACAGGCACTCACTCAGGGAGGGCAACCATGCCGAACCAGGCCCGTCCGAACACCGGGGAGCAGGCCAAACAGCTTGCGCTCGGGCAGTTGCGGCAGGCGATCCTGCGCGGCGAGATGGCACCGGCGCAGCGGCTGGTGGAGAACGAGCTCGCCGAGCAGTTCGGCGTGACCCGGGCCAGCATCCGGGCCGCGCTGATCGACCTGGAGGCACAGGGGCTCGTGGAGCGGATCCGGAACCGGGGTTCCCGGGTCCGGGTGGTGACGGTCGAGGAGGCCGTCGCCATCACCGAGTGCCGCCTGGTCCTCGAAGGGCTCTGCGCGGCGAAGGCGGCGGCCGCCGTCAGCGACGCGCAGGTGACCGAGCTCAAGGACCTGGGCACGGCGATGCGCAAGGCCGTGGCCGGCGGGGAACCGCTGACCTACTCGGACCTCAACCACGAACTCCACGCCAGGATCCGGGAGTTCTCCGGCCAGCTGACGGCCGTGGAACTGCTGGAGCGTCTCAACGCGCAACTGGTGCGGCACCGCTTCCAGCTGGCGCTGCGCCCGGGGCGGCCGCAGCAGTCCCTGAACGAGCATCTGGCCATGATCGAGGCGATCGAGGCCAGGGATCCGCAGGCGGCCGAGGCGGCCGTCCGCGCCCACCTCACCAGCGTGATCGAGGCGCTGCGCGACTGAGACACGCACCGAGGCGGGCGTCACCTGTCCACCAAGGAGATTGCACCCATGACGCACGGCAACGCGCCCGCCGCCACCCCACGGTCGACACTCGTCGTCACCGCGCACGCGGGGGACTTCGTGTGGCGGGCCGGCGGAGCCATCGCCCTGGCCGCCTCGCGCGGGGAGAAGGTCACCATCGCGTGCCTGACCTTCGGCGAGCGCGGCGAGTCCGCCAAGGCCTGGCGGGAGGGGAAGAAGCTGGCGGAGATCAAGGCGATCCGCCGGGACGAGGCCGAGCGGGCCGCCGCCACGCTCGGTGCCGAGGTCCGCTTCTTCGACGCCGGCGACTACCCGCTGCTCGTCACGCCCGAGCTGACCGACCGGCTCGTCGAGGTCTACCGCGCCGTCCAGCCCGACGTCGTGCTCACGCACCCGGTCGAGGACCCGTACAACGGCGACCACCCGGCCGCCAACCGCATGGCCCTGGAGGCCCGTGTCCTGGCCCAGGCCATCGGCTACCCGGGCGAGGGGGAGATCATCGGCGCCCCGCCCGTCTTCTACTTCGAGCCGCACCAGCCCGAGATGAGCGGCTTCCGGCCCGAGGTCCTCCTCGACATCACCGAGGTCTGGGAGACCAAGCGCAAGGCCATGGAGTGCCTCGGCGCCCAGCAGCACCTGTGGGACTACTACACCGACCTGGCCGTCCGCCGCGGCGTCCAGCTCAAGCGCAACGCCGGCCCGAACCTGGGCCTGGCGCACCGGACCATGGCCGAGGCGTACATGCGCCCGTACCCGCAGATCGCGCAGGAGCTGGCATGAGCGGCGTCGTCGTCACCGGCCCGCCCCGGGCCGCCGCCGAGGACGTCGAGGCGCTGGGCGCGTACGGCGTGGCCACCGTCAGCGAGGCCATGGGCCGCACCGGGTTGCTCGGTCCGGACCTCCGCCCGGTCCAGCAGGGCGTACGGATCGCCGGCACCGCGGTCACCGTGCTCAGCTGGCCCGGCGACAACCTGATGATCCACGCCGCGGTGGAGCAGTGCGGCGAGGGCGACGTCCTCGTCGTCACGACCACCTCACCGTCCACCGACGGCATGTTCGGCGAGCTGTTCGCCACCGCGCTCCAGCGGCGCGGAGTGCGCGGGCTGGTCATCAACGCGGGCGTCCGCGACACCCAGGAGCTGCGGGAGATGGGCTTCGCCGTCTGGTCCCGGGCGGTCTCCGCGCAAGGGACCGTGAAGGCCACCGGTGGCTCGGTCAACGTGCCGGTCGCCGTGGACGGCCAGGTGATCCGCGCCGGCGACGTGATCGTCGCCGACGACGACGGCGTGGTGGTCGTCCCGCGCGAGCGGGCCCGGCGGGTCGCCGAGGCGTCCGAGGCCCGCGAGGCGAAGGAGGCCGCCTCCCGCGCGGCCTTCCTGGACGGTCAACTCGGCCTGGACCGTTACGGGTTGCGCGAGAAGCTGGAGCGGCTCGGGGTCACCTACCGGTCGTACGACGAGTACAGCGCGGGGGAGGGGACGTGACCGGCCCCGGGGAGGTCCGCTGCACGCTGATGCGCGGCGGCACCTCGAAGGGCGCCTACTTCCTGGCCGGGGACCTGCCCGCCGAACCGGACGCCCGCGACGACCTGCTGCTGCGCGTCATGGGCAGCCCCGACCCGCGCCAGACCGACGGCCTGGGCGGCGGCCACCCGCTGACCAGCAAGGTCGCCGTGGTCTCCCGCTCGGCCGACCCCGCGGCCGACGTCGACTACCTGTTCCTCCAGGTCGCCGTCGACCGGCCCGAGGTCACCGACCGGCAGAACTGCGGCAACATCCTGGCCGGGGTGGGCCCGTTCGCCGTCGAGCGCGGGCTCGTACCGGCCGGTGACCCCGAGACGTCCGTGCGCATCCGCATGCTCAACACCGGCGAACTCGCCGTCGCCACCTTCCCGACCCCGGGCGGGCGCGTCGACCACGCCGGCACGGCCCGGATATCGGGGGTGCCCGGCACGGCCGCCCCGGTCGTCATCGAGTTCCCGCAGGGCGCCGGCCCGCTCCTGCCCACCGGCAACGTCCGGGACGTCGTCGCCGGAACGGAGGTGACCTGCGTCGACAACGGCATGCCGGTCGTGCTGATCCCGGCGGAGGCGCTCGGGGTCACCGGGTACGAGGAGCCGGGAGAGCTGGAGGCGGACGCCGCTCTCGCCCGCCGGCTCCGGGAGATACGGCTTGCGGCCGGCCCGCTGATGGGGCTCGGCGACGTCGAGGCCGCCACCGTCCCCAAGCTGACGCTGCTCGCCCCGCCCCGCGACGGCGGCGCGGTCACGACCCGCACCTTCATCCCGGTGCGCTGCCACACCTCCATCGGCGTCCTCGGCGCCGCGAGCGTGGCGGCCGGCCTGCGCGCACCCGGCGGGGTGGGGGAGGGCATCGCCGCACTCCCCGCCTCCGGCGACCTGGTGCGCGTCGAACACCCCACCGGGTTCCTGGACGTCGAGGTCCGCGTCGACCCCGGCCCGCTCGTGGTCCGCCGCACCGCCGTCGTGCGCACCGCACGGAAGATCTTCGACGGCACGGTCTTCCCCCGTCCCGCCGCGACGGCGCCCGTACCCGCACAACCCTCTGGAGACCGCCATGACTCCGCCGCTCGGTGACATCGCCCATGTCGGCCACGCCCAGCTGTTCACTCCCGACCTCGACGCGAGCGTCGGTTTCTTCACCGACTACCTGGGCCTCACGGTCAACGGCCAGGACGGCGACACCGTCTACCTGCGCACCTACGACGACTACGAGCACCACAGCCTGGTGCTCACCGCCCGGGAGCGGCCGGGCCTCGGCCGGCTCGCCCTGCGCACCTCCGGTGAGGAGGCCCTCCGGCGGCGGGTGGCGGCCCTGGAGGCCGCCGGCCGCCCCGGTGCGTGGGTCGAGGACGAGCCGGGCATCGGCAAGCTCTACCTCACCACCGACCCCGACGGGCACGAGCACGCCCTGTACTGGGAGAGCGAGCACTACCAGGCGCCCGACGAACTGCGGCCCGCCCTGAAGAACCAGCCGCAGGCCAGACCCAACCGGGGCGTGGGCGTGCGCCGCCTGGACCACATCAACTTCCTCGCCTCGGACGTCCTCGCCAACGCCGAGTTCCAGGAGCAGCTCCTCGGCGCCCGGCCCACCGAGCAGATCCGGCTCGACTCCGGGCGGATCGCCGCCCGTTGGCTGACCTTCACCGACAAGTCGTACGACGTCGTCTACACCGAGGACTGGACCGGCTCCTCGGGCCGGCTGCACCACATCGCCTTCGCGGCCGACACCCGCGAGGACATCCTGCGCGCCGCCGACCTCGCCATCGACACCGGCGTGTTCATCGAGACGGGTCCGCACAAGCACGCCATCCAGCAGACGTTCTTCCTGTACGTCTACGAGCCCGGCGGCAACCGCATCGAGCTGTGCAACCCGCTCACCCGCCTGGTGCTGGCGCCCGACTGGCCGCTGATCACCTGGACCGAGGAAGAGCGGAAGAAGGGGCAGGCCTGGGGCCTGAAGACCATCGAGTCGTTCCACACCCACGGCACTCCGCCGATCGCCTGACCGAGGTCCGCACCACCGGGGGGTGGGTCCGCGCACGCTTGTGCACGGACCCACCCCCCAAATCGTTGCTGAGATTGTTAACAAAAGCGTTGACACTCGAGGGACGCGGTCCTTAGCGTCGCCCCAACACCCGTCCCCTTCCAGGCACCGCCTCCTGGACGAGAGGAATACAACGATGTCCTCCTCACCCGCCGCGCCCCTCGCCCGCGGCAGCAGACTGGCCCTGCTGGTCGTCGGCCTCTGCTGGCTGGCCGTGCTCTTCGACGGCCTGGACATGTTCATCTACGGCTCGGTGCTGCCGCACATGCTCCAGGAGAAGGCCCTCGGCATCACCTCCGGCCAGGCCGGCGACCTCGGCAGCTACGCCACCTTCGGCATGCTGGTCGGCGCGCTGACGGCGGGGACGGTCGCCGACCGCATCGGCCGCAAGAAGCTGATGGTCTCCTGCGTCACGCTCTTCTCACTGGCCTCCGGCGTCTGCGCGATCTCGCACAGCGTCGCCGTCTTCGGCCTCGGCCGCACCCTGGCCGGCGTCGGCCTCGGCGGACTGCTGCCCACCGCGATCAGCATGGTCTCCGACTACGCCCCGCGCGGCCGCGCCGCCCTCACCATCGGCCTGCTCATGACCGCCCACCACGCCGGCGGCATCCTCTCCGCCTACGTCGCCCTGTGGATCGTCGAACCGCTCGGCTGGCGCGCCGCGTTCTGGGTCTGCGTGGTCCCGCTGCTCTTCGTCCCCGTCCTCGCCGCCTTCCTGCCCGAGTCGCTGAGCTTCCTGGTCGCCAAGGGCCGCACGGAGGAGGCCCGCGCCCTGGCCGGCCGCTACGACGTCGAACTCCCCGCCGCCACCGGCAAGGCCACCGGCGCAGCCTGGACCAACCTCGCCAACCTCTTCCGCGGCGGCCGGTGGATCCAGACCCTGCTGTACTGGCTGGCCTCCTTCGGCGGCCTGCTGCTCGTCTACGGCGTCGCCACCTGGCTGCCCACCCTGATGCGCAGCGAGGGCTACGAACTCGGCTCCGCGCTGACCTTCGTCGTACTGTTCAACCTCGGCGGCATCGTGGGCATGCTGGTCGCCGGCCGCGCCTCTGACCTCTTCGGCGCCCCGCGCATCTCCGCGATCTGGTTCGCGCTGACCGCCGCCGGCGTCTTCCTGCTCAGCGTCCACATGCCGCTGGCGCTGACCTTCGTCGTGGTCTTCCTCACCGGGGTGTTCCTCAACAGCGCCCAGACCATGATCTACGCGACGGTGTCCATCGGCTCCGTCCCGGCCGACCGCGCCACCGCGGTCGGCTGGACCTCGGGCATGGGCCGTTTCGGCGCGGTCTTCGGCCCCTGGCTCGGCGGCCAGTTGCTGGCCGCCGACAAGGGCGACTGGGGCTTCACCGCCTTCGCCCTCGCCGGCGTCTCGTCCATGGTCTTCATCGGCATCGCGGCCCTGCGCACGAGCCGGCCCGCCGCCGGCACCCCGGAACAGCGGCTCGCCGGCGCCCACTGACCGCCGCTCGCGGCCCACGACGAACGCCGGCCACCGCGACGCAGCGGCGGCCGGCGCCGGCACGCCTACCGGCACCCGGCCGGGAGCGGGGCACACCGGGGCCGGTAGCGTGGCGATCGTGACGGAGTGGGAGCTGCGGCCCGCGTCGACGTCGGACGTGGAAGCCGTCGCAGAGCTGCGGGCCGTGGTGCTGCGGGCGGACCTGGAGCGGCTCGGCCGGTACGACGAGCGGCGGGTGAGGCAGCGCCTGCGGGACGGCTTCGACCCGGCGCACACCTGGGTCATCGAGGTGGGCGGCGCCTTCGCCGGCTGCGTGGCGCTGCGGCCGGCCGAGGACGCCCGGTGGCTGGAGCACTTCTACCTGGCCCCCCAAGCACAGGGCGCGGGCATCGGCTCCGCCGTGCTCCGCGCGCTGCTGGCGCGGTGCGACCGCGGCGGTGACGCCGTCCGTCTGAACGTGCTGCGGGGCAGCCCGGCCCGACGCCTGTACGAGCGGCACGGGTTCACCGCCGAGACCGAGGACGCCGTGGACGTCTTCATGGTGCGCGAGCCGGCCCCGGCCTGACGGGCCCGCGCCGGCGCAACCCGCTCCGCGGGCCGCGGGTCACCGGCCCCGGCGGGACAGCCAGGCGGCGGTCAGGGAGCCGGAGACGTTGTGCCAGACGGAGAAGACCGCCGCCGGCAGGGCCGCCAGCGGGCTGAAGTGGGCGGTGGCCAGCGAGGCCGCGAGGCCCGAGTTCTGCATGCCGACCTCGAAGGCCATGGCCCGGCTCGCCGGTTCGCCGAGCCGGCCGAGGCGCCCCGCGCCGTAGCCGAGGGCCAGCCCGAGGCCGTTGTGCAGGACGACGGCGAGGAACACCGTCCCGGCCGCCGACCTGATGGCGTCGGCGCTGCCCGCGACGACCACGGCCACGATCACGGAGATGGTCAGCGCGGACAGCCACGGCAGCGCGGGCAGCGCCCGCTGCACGTACCGCCCCGCCACGAGCCGCACGACGACGCCCGCGAGGATCGGCAGCAGCACCGTCTTGAAAATGTCCGTGACCATGGAGCCGGCGTCGACCGGGAGGTACTCACCGGCCAGCAGCAGCGTCAGCGGAGGGGTGACCAGCGGGGCGACCAGCGTGGAGACGGTGGCGACGGAGACCGAGAGGGCGACGTCGCCCCGGGCCAGATAGGTCACCACGTTGGAGGCCGTGCCGCTGGGCGCGCAGCCGACCAGGATCACGCCCGCGGCGAGCTGCGGGGAGAGGTCCAGCAGATGGGCGATCGCCCAGCCGAGCCCCGGCATGATGACGTAGTGCGCGACCAGGCCGAGGGCCACCGCCCAAGGGCGTCCGACGACACCGCGGAAGTCGTCCGGGGTCATGGTGACGCCCATGCAGAACATCACCACGCCCAGCAGATACGGCACCGCCTCGCCCCACCCGGTGAAACTCCCCGGGAGCAGCAGGCCGAGGCCGCCGGCCGCGAGGACGAGGAGGGGGAAGACGGTGACGGCACGCCGCGCGGAGCGGTCGCCGGTCGTGTCGACGCTGACATGTTCGGCTCGTTCGGTTCGCACCGTGCGAGGTAACGCCCGCCGGCGGGCACGACGCAACGCCGTCTCGCGATGTGATCATCGGAGCGGTGCGCGAATAGGGTAGGGTTTGACCTGCGTGATCACACGGAAACCGCTCACTCGCGGCCCGTGCGACGCACACCGGGACGTGGCGCAGCTTGGTAGCGCACTTGACTGGGGGTCAAGGGGTCGCAGGTTCAAATCCTGTCGTCCCGACGGTGACGAAGTAGATCAGAGGGGCCCTTCGGGGCCCCTCTCGATCGTTTCCGGCGCGGAACGCATGAAGCGCGCGTCGGCCCGTGCCGTCATCTCGCCTGATCGGCGGTCCCCGTCGTGCGGCGGGCGGGGAACGCTACCTCGGACGGCGCGACCGATGGACACGAAGGCGGACAGGCGCATGCGGCAGGTGCTACGGAATCGGCGGCAAGCGGTGCGGGCGCGACGGGAGCGGCTCCAGCGGCTGCGCCAGGACGACCGCACCCTCCTGGACCGCCTCTACGGCACTCCGTACGAGGACGTCGTCTTCCCGCCGGCGCGGCTCCTGGACGACACCGAGGCGGTGGAGTTGCTCGGCTTCGCGCTGCGGCTCGGCCGGGCCCTGTTCCTCGCCGGGGCGCAGACCCGCCGGATCGAGTCGTCCGTCGTGGCGGTGACCGCCGCCTGGGGCATGGACAGCCAGGAGGTGGACGTCAACTCCCGTTCGCTGCAGGTGCAGTACGCGCCCGAGGGCCGGCGGCCGGTCGTGATGCTCAAGGTGATGGGCTCGGAGGACAACCGTGACCTGATGCGGCTGGCCGCGCTGGAACGGCTGACGACGCGCGTCGTCTCCGGACGGCTGTCCCCTCGGGCGGCGGACGGGGAACTCGGGCGGATCGAGACCGGGGCTCCCCGCTGGCCGTGGTGGTTCACGCTGGGCGGGGGCGCCGTCCTCGCGGCGATGCTGTGCGTGCTCGCCTCCGGGACGCTGCGGGCGGCCGCGGTCTCCCCGGTCGTGTTCCTGCTGACGGACCGCGGCGGATGGGCGCTGTCCCGGTCGGGCGTACCGTCGTTCTTCGTCACGGCAGCGAAGACGGCCCTCCTCGTCGTCCTGGTGACGGTCCTGGCCGCGGCCGACGCGCTGAGCCCCCCGGAGGTGGCGAGCGTGATCGCGGCCAACGTGATCCTGCTGCTGCCGATCTTCACGATCATCTCGCTGACCGAGGACGCGATCGACGGTTTCCGCTCCATGGCGGCCGGCCGCGCCGTGAGCCTCATGGCCTTCTTCACGGCGCTCGCCTGCGGATTCCTCGCCGTCGGCTTTCTGCTGCGGGGGGCCGACGCCGACGCCCGGTCCACCGCCCTGCTTCCGCTCCCGGTCGTCCTGACGCTCCTCACCAGTGCGATCGGCGCGCTCGGCAACGCCGTGTTCATGGGCGGCGGCCCGCGCATCATCCCGCCGGCGATCGGCGTCGCCGCCCTCGGCGCGGGCGCGAAGCTGACCGGCGTCAGCGCACTGGAGTGGTCCCTTCCGCTGGCGACGGGCGTGGCGACCGTGCTGATGGGGCTCGCGTCCGCCGCGCTGACCCCGCGCACCGGCATCCCGGCCCGCGCCGTCGTGATCCCCGGGATCGCCGGCGGCGTCCTGCCCGGACCGGACCTGTACCGGAGCCTGCTCCAGTGGCTCCTGCACGTGCACGGCGCGGGCGCCTACCTGGTGTCCACGATGGCGTCGGTCGCCGCCATCGGCATCGGCGTGGTGCTCGGCACCCGGCTCGGCTCGGCCGCCGGACGCCTCTGGTACCACCACCCCGGACGGACCGTCCCCACCACGGCCCCGGCCCCGGCATCCGACTGACGGCCGCACCGCACCGCCGCGCGCACCCCCGGAGCGCCCCGGCGGACCACACCGTGGACGCCCTCTTGACGCACTCCGGACACGGGCCGACACTTCCCAGGTAATCCTAGTGAACAGGTAGGGAATCATGGGGAGCATCGAGCCGGTCGTCGCCGACGCGAGCCGTACGCCGGGACCGACCCCTCTGCTCACCTCCCGCCGCCACATCGACCTCCTCCGCGTCTGCAGCGCCACCGGCTCCCAGGACTGAGCCCGGACGAGCCGAGCCGTGCCCGCTCGCGGCCGGCCGCCGCCTTCGCCGCCGCGCGTGTCTCCACACCCCCGCACCCGAGGAGAACCATGTCCGTCATCCCGCTCGCCCCCGCCCCCGCCTTCCGGGGACGCATCGGCCGCGACCCCCGCAGCGGCCACTACGCCGTACCGCGCCGCTACCGCCTCCACCTCTCGCCCGGCCACGACGAGTGTCTGCGCATCGCCGTCGTCCACAGCCTCCTCGGGCTCGACGAGGTGTGCCCGGTGACCCTCCTCGACCCCGGCGCAGACTGCGCCGACGGCGGCCACCCCGCGCTGCGCCCACTGTACGAGGCGAGCGCGCACCACTACCGGGGCCCGGCCGTCGCGCCGGTGCTCAGCGACGACTGGTCGGGCCGGATCGTGAGCACCCACGCGCCCGACATCATGCGCGACCTCGCCCGGCACTTCGCCTCCACCGGCCCCGAGCTGTACCCGTGTGGCGAGGACGCGGCGATCGAGGCCGTCGAACAGCTCTGCGCCCGGGCGGCCGACCCGGCGGTACTGGACGTGCTGGAGGAACGGCTGACCGCCCACCCGCACGTCCTGGGGGAGCGGCTCACCGCGGCCGACGTCGAGGTGTGGGTGGCCCTGACCCGGCACGAGACCGCCCACCCCACGGACCGTCACCCCGCCCTGTGGGCCCACGTGCGGCGCCTGAGCGCCCACCCGGCCTTCGCGCGCCCTCTCGAGCGCCACCTCGGGCACCGTCTCGGGAGCCGTCCCATCTGACGGGACGGCGTTGACACGAGCACGGTCAACTGCCTTACTTACGGACCAAGAACGGTCATGAGCGTCAGCGACAAGCCCTGGCTGGCTGACCGGCAACCCTCGCTCCGCGGTGGGGTGCCCCAGGTGACGACCGGACCGGATGACACTTCGGTAAGCGCGAGGCCCTCGGGGCCGGAACAGTGACGGTGACGGACATGTACGCAGCTCCCAGGACGGCGGACCCCCGCCCCCAGGGCGCCGTACGCCCGTACCCGAGCCCGCTCGTCGCCGACCGGACCGTCGACCTGCTCCGCGTCAGCAGCGCACTGTGTACCGACCGCGGCCGCGGCCGCCGCCAGGGCTGACCTCCCTCCGGGACCCCAGCCCTCGCAGCGGTCGCGCGGCCACGACGAACACCGCCCACGCGGTGTGCCGTTGTCCGCCCCGCCCCGGTCCCGTGCCTTCCCCCGTGCGCCGCCCCGCGCGGCGGAGCGGCTCCCGCCGCGCCGCCGCGCCGTAGCGGTACGGCGCCGTACGCACGACCCCGGGGTGTCCGAATCCACCGGAGTCCTCCCATGAGCGAACCCCCGGGCGTCGCCGTGTCCCTCGCCGAGGCACCGCCCGCCACCGAGATCCCCCGGCCGCCCACCGCCCAGCGCGTGCTGCCGCTGCGCCGGCCCGGCCGCTGGATCGCGACCGCCGCGGTCCTGGTCGTCGTCGCCCAGATCGTCCACGGCCTGGCCACCAACCCCTTCTACCAGTGGGACCGCTTCCGCCACTGGTTCCTGCGCCCCACCATCCTCGACGGACTCCTCGTCACCCTCGAAGTGGCCGCGCTCAGCGCCGTGCTCGGCCTGCTGGGCGGCGTCCTGCTCGCCCTCGCCCGGCTCTCCGGCAGCCCGGTCCTGCGCGCCGTGAGCTGGACCTACACCTGGCTGTTCCGGTCCGTGCCGCTGATCGTCGTCCTGATCTTCCTCTACAACTTCTCGGCCCTGTACCAGACGCTGAGCCTGGGCGTCCCCTTCGGACCGGCCTTCGTCACCTTCGACGAGTCCCGGCTCGCCACCGACATGGCCGTCGCCGTCGTCGGCCTCAGCCTCAACGAGGCCGCGTACGCCTCCGAGGTGGTCCGCGGCGGCATCCTCTCCGTCGACCAGGGCCAGCACGAGGCCGCCGCCGCCCTCGGTCTGCCGAAGGGCTACCAGTTCCGCCGGATCGTGCTGCCGCAGGCCCTGCGGTCCATCACCCCGAACTACGTCAACCAGCTCATCGGCCTCATCAAGGGCACGTCCCTGGTGTTCTACGTGTCCCTGCTCGACCTCTTCGGCTCGGTGCAGACCATGGGCAGCACCTACCCCGGCGACATCGTGCCGCTGCTGCTGGTCGCCACCGTCTGGTACCTGGTCCTCACCAGCGCCGTGTCCCTCGTCCAGTTCTACGTCGAGCGGTACTTCGCCCGGGGAGCGACCCGCACCCTGCCGCCGACGCCCCTGCAGAAGGCGCGCGCCGGCCTCACCGAGGTCCGGGCCCGGCTGCGCCGGGAGGCCGCCGTATGACCACCGCCACCGACATCACCCCGGCCGCCCTCGAGGTGCACGGCGTCCACAAGTGGTACGGGACCCACCACGTCCTCGACGGCATCGAGCTGACGGTACGGCCCGGCGAGGTCACCGTCGTCCTCGGCCCGTCCGGCTCCGGCAAGTCGACACTGCTGCGGGTCGTCAACCACCTGGAGAAGCCCGACCTCGGCCACGTCAGCGTCGGCGGTGAGCCGATCGGTGTACGGCGCCACGGCAACCGGCTGAAGGAACTCGGCGAACGGGCCATCCTGCGCCAGCGCGGCCGGATCGGTTTCGTCTTCCAGAACTTCAACCTCTTCCCGCACCTGACCGTCCTCGACAACGTCGCCGCCGCGCCCGTCGCCACCGGCAGGCTCACGCGCGAAGAGGCCCGGAAGCTGGCCCGCGACCTGCTCACCCGGGTCGGCCTCGGCGACCGGACCGGGGCCTACCCCCGCCAACTGTCCGGCGGTCAGCAGCAGCGCGTCGCCATCGCCCGCGCCCTCGCGCTGCGGCCCGGCATCATCCTCTTCGACGAGCCGACCTCGGCCCTCGACCCCGAACTGGTCGGCGAGGTCCTCGCCGTCATCAAGGACCTGGCGACCAGCGGCACCACCCTCGTCATCGTCACCCACGAGATCGGCTTCGCCCGCGAGGTCGCCGACCGCGTCGTCTTCATGGACGACGGACGGATCGTCGAACAGGGCCCGCCCGCCGAGGTGCTCGACGCCCCGCGGCACGAACGCACCCGGGACTTCCTCGCCAAGGTCCTCTGACCGTTTCTCCCTTTCCACGCCCAGTGAATCCTCCAGCGACAAGGACAGCCATGCGCCACCACCTCTCCCTCTCCCGACGCGGTCTGCTCCGCGGCATCGCGGCGGCCACCGCCGCGGCCGCCCTCGCCACCGGGCTCGCCGCCTGCGGCGGGGACAGTGACGCCGCCACCACGACCGACGCCGCGGGCACGGTGACGGTCGGCCGGCTGTCCAACGGCGCCGCGAAGGAGACCACGCTGAAGGTCTCGGAGGTGAAGTCGATCAGCGCCCGCCTCCCCGAGTCGGTCCGCAGGAGCGGCAAGCTCGTCATCGGCGTCGGCGCCCTGCCCGACGGTTTCCCGCCGCTGGCGTACGTCGGCGACGACCAGAAGTCCCTCACCGGTGCCGAACCCGACCTGGCCCGGCTGGTCGCCGCCGTGCTCGGCCTCGAGCCCGAACTGAAGAACTCCACCTGGGAGAACATGTTCGTCGGCATCGACAGCGGCCGCACCGACGTCGCCTTCGCCAACATCACCGACACCGAGGAACGCAAGCGCAAGTACGACTTCGCCTCCTACCGCAAGGACGACGTCGGCTTCGAGGTGCCGAAGAAGAGCACCTGGAACTTCGCCGGCGACTACCGCAACCTCGCCGGGAAGACCGTCGCCGTCGACAACGGCACCAACCAGGAGAAGATCCTCCTGGAGTGGCAGGCGAAGCTGAAGCAGGAGGGCAAGCAGCTCACCGTCAAGCACTACGCCAGCAAGAGCAGCACCTACCTGGCGCTGACCGGCGGCAAGATCGACGCCTACTTCGCCGCCAACCCGGGCGTCGCCTACCACATCACCCAGACGGCGAAGTCCCCCAACGCCACGCGCAGCGCGGGCACGTACTCGGGAGCCGGCGCCTCCCTCCAGGGGCTGATCGCGGCCACCGTCAAGAAGGACAGCGGGCTCGCCCGGCCGATCGCGGACGCCATCGACCACCTCATCGAGAACGGCCAGTACGGGAAGTGGCTGGCCGCCTGGAACCTCACCAGCGAGGCCGTCGAATCCTCCGAGGTCAACCCGCCCGGGCTGCCGCTCGACAACTCCTGATGAACCGTCAACTGCGCCCCGTGCAGCCAGTTCCGCCCGACGTAAAGGACCCCGCCCCCGTGACCCAGCCGACCGGCCTGCGCGTCGCCCCGGCCCCGGCCGCCGACCCGCACCCTCTCGACAACCCCGTCTGGGCCGCCCTGACCGGCCCGCACGCCTCCTTCGCCGAACGCCTCGGCAAGGCCGCCCGCTACCCCGCCGACGTCGCGGTCTTCACCGCCCTCGAGGACCCCGCCGACCCGGCCGCCTGGGCCGACCTGCACCGGCTGGTCGGCCCGGACACGGCCGTCGCGGTACCCGGCGCGCCCGTCCTCCCCGACGGCTGGCGCATCTCCGGCGTCGTGCCCGGCGTCCAGCTCGTCGACACCGCCCTGCGCGCCGAGCCCGACCCCGAGGCCGTACGGCTCGGGCCCGCCGACGTCCCCGAGATCCTGGACCTGGTCGCCCGCACCCGGCCCGGCCCGTTCCTGCCCCGCACCGTGCTCCTCGGCACCTACCTCGGCATCCGGCACCGCGGCAGACTGATCGCCCTGGCCGGCGAACGCCTCCGGCTGCCCGGCTGGACCGAGATCAGCGCCGTCTGCACCGACCCGGACCACCGCGGCCGGGGCCTCGCCACCCGCCTGGTCCGCGCCGTCGCCGCGGGCATCCGGGAACGCGGCGACACCCCGTTCCTGCACGCCGCCGCGAGCAACACCCACGCCGTCGGGCTGTACGAGTCCCTCGGCTTCACCCTGCGCCGCCACACCGACTTCCGCGACGTACGCACACCGGCGACGGCCGCCGCGCCCAGGGCGCGGTGAGCTCCGGCGCCCGGCCCGCCCGTTCCCTCACCACCGACCCGTCGCCGCGTGCCCCGCGTTCCCTCCGGACGACCAGGAAGGCATCACACCCGTGACCACCACTCCTCCCACCCCCCTGCACCTCGCCGTCGCGCTGGACGGCACCGGCTGGCACCCCGCGTCCTGGCGCGAGCCGGTGGCCCGCCCCTCAGAACTGTTCACCGCCGCCTACTGGGCCGACCTCGTCGCCGAGGCCGAGCACGGCCTGCTCGACTTCGTGACCATCGAGGACGGCCTCGGCCCGCAGTCCTCCCGCCTCCTCGGCCCCGACGAGCGCACCGACCAGGTCCGCGGCCGCCTCGACGCCGTACTGATCGCGTCCCGCGTGGCGCCCCTGACCCGGCACATCGGGCTGGTGCCGACCGTGATCGCCACCCACACCGAGCCGTTCCACATCTCCAAGGCGATCGCCACGCTCGACTACGTCAGCACCGGCCGCGCCGGACTGCGCGTGAAGATCTCCGCGCGCCCCGACGAGGCCGGCCACTTCGGCCGCCGCACCGTCCCGCACATCGACGGCTACGAGAGCCCGGCCGCGCGCGAGCTGGTCACCGAGCTGTTCGACGAGGCCGCCGACCACGTCGAGGTGGTCCGCCGGCTGTGGGACAGCTGGGAGGACGACGCGGAGATCCGGGACGTGGCCACCGGCCGCTTCATCGACCGGGACAAGCTGCACTACATCGACTTCCACGGCCCGCGCTTCAGCGTCAAGGGCCCCTCCATCACCCCCCGGCCCCCACAGGGCCAGCCCCTCGTCACCGCCCTCGCCCACTGGACGGTCCCGTACCGGCTCGTCGCCCGGCAGGCCGACATCGGCCACGTCACCCCGCACGACGCCGGCCAGGCACGGGACATCGTCGCCGAGATCCGCGCCGAACAGGCGGCGGCCGGCCGCGCCGCCGAGCCGCTGCACGTCTTCGCCGACCTGGTGGTCTTCCTGGACGACGACCCGGCCGAGGCCCGCGCACGCAAGGACCGCCTGGACGAGCTGGCCGGCGAGCCGTACTCGAGCGACGCCCGTGTCTTCACCGGCACGCCCGCGCAACTGGCCGATCTGCTGGAGGAGTTCGCAACCGCGGGGCTGACGGGTTTCCGCCTGCGCCCCGCGGTCCTCGGCCACGACCTGCCGGCCATCACCCGCGGCCTGGTCCCCGAGCTCCAGCGCCGGGGCCTGTTCCGCACCGCCTACGAGGCGGACACCCTGCGGGGACTGCTCGGCCTGACCCGCCCCGCCAACCGCTACGCCGCCACCGCCTGAGCCGGGAGGACACGACCCCCATGACCAAGCCCCTGAAGCAGATCCACCTGGCCGCGCACTTCCCCGGCGTCAACAACACCACCGTGTGGAGCGACCCGGAGGCCGGCAGCCACATCGAGTTCGCCTCCTTCGCGCACTTCGCGCACACCGCCGAACGCGCCAAGTTCGACTTCCTGTTCCTCGCCGAAGGGCTGCGCCTGCGCGAACAGGGCGGGCAGATCTACGACCTGGACGTCGTCGGCCGCCCCGACACCTTCACCGTCCTCGCCGCGCTGGCCGCCGTCACCGACCGGCTCGGCCTGACCGGCACCATCAACTCCACCTTCAACGAGCCCTACGAGGTGGCCCGCCAGTTCGCCAGCCTGGACCACCTCTCCGGCGGACGCGCCGCCTGGAACGTCGTCACCTCCTGGGACGCCTTCACCGGCGAGAACTTCCGCCGCGGCGGCTTCCTGCCCCAGCAGGAGCGCTACTCCCGCGCCCGCGAGTTCCTGGCCACGGCGAACGAACTCTTCGACTCCTGGCGCGGCGACGAGATCGTCGCCGACCAGACCACCGGCACCTTCCTGAGCGACGCCCGGGCCGGTGCCTTCGTCCACCAGGGACAGCACTTCGACATCCACGGCCGCTTCGACGTCCCGCGATCCCCGCAGGGCCGCCCGGTGATCTTCCAGGCCGGGGACTCCGATGAGGGCCGCGAGTTCGCCGCCGCCGACGCGGACGCGATCTTCAGCCGGTACGCCACCCTGAAGGAGGGCCAGGCCTTCCACCGGGACGTCAAGAGCCGCCTCGCCAAGTACGGTCGCCGCCCCGAGGACCTGCTCATCCTGCCCGCCGCGACCTTCGTGCTCGGCGACACCGACGAGGAGGCGGAGGAGCGGGCCCGCGAGGTCCGCCGGCAGCAGGTCAGCGGCGCCACGGCCCTCAAGCACCTGGAGTTCGTCTGGAACCGGGACCTCTCCGGCTACGACCCTGAGGGCCCGCTGCCCGACATCGACCCGGACGTGACCGGCGACCACATCGCCCGCGGCCGGGCCCAGGTCCGGATGTACCGGGACCCCCTGGCCACCGCCCGCGAATGGCGCGAGCTGGCGGCGGCCAACCACTGGTCCATCCGCGACCTGGTCATCAACACGGGCAACCGCCAGACCTTCGTCGGCACCCCGGCCACGGTTGCCCGCACCCTCGACGACTTCGTCCAGGCCGACGCCGCCGACGGCTTCATCCTCGTCCCGCACATCACACCGTCGGGCCTGGACGAGTTCGCGGACAAGGTCGTCCCGCTCCTCCAGGAGAAGGGCGTCTTCCGCACCGAATACGAGGGCACCACCCTCCGCGACCACCTTGGCCTCACCCACCCCGACACGCCCCGCACGGAGGTGCGCGCGGCGTCGTGAGGCGGCCCGCCGGGCGCGCGGTACGGCGGTGCCGTGTCCGCCGCCCCCTCGCACGGCGGACACGGCACGGGCCGGGGACGTCACCCTCCCCCGAAGGGACGTCCCCGGCCGGCCCCCGGCGCCGGTCTGTGGGTGGTCGTGCGCGGGCGTGGCGGAGCCGTGCGGTCACCGGCACGGCCGGGGCGGTCACCAGTACATGACCGCCGTCTCGCCCGCACCCCACGAGGAGTACAGGCGCACCCGGACGACATAGCGGCGGCCCTTGACGAGACGGGCCCTGATCGTGGCGTTACGGGGTGTTCCTCCGTCGTCCTGACCGGCGAGGAAGCGGGGCTCGCCGCCGCGTTCCTCGAAGACCACGACGACGGCGTCGCTGTCGCCGAAGGTGCCGAGGGTGTACTCGCGGGTCTCCGGCGGGTCCAGGCGGAAGTCGGCCTGTTCGCCCCGGCCGAGGCCGAGCGGTACCGAACGGAACGGCACCAGCGGACCCGGCCGGCGGATGGGCGGGTACCAGCGCAGCGCGAACTCCTTGTCGGCGGCGGAGAGGGTGCCGGGCGGGTGCAGGCCGGCGCGGTAGTGCTCGGGCTCCAGTATCAGGCCGGAAGGGAAGGGATACTCCATGATCGACTGCGGGTCCCAGGCCGGGCCGTTGACCTCGTCGGTGTCGAGCGTGCGCAGGATGTTGTGGAACGTCCGCTCCCGGTTCCAGTGGTTCGGCGGCCCCGCCAGCTCGGCGTAGACGGCCTCGTCGTCCCAGAGGATGCCCGCGTACGGGCTCTGGTGCTCGTGCAGCATGCCGAGGGCGTGCCCGATCTGGTGCAGGGCGGTCGCCCGTTCACCGGGCGCGGTCAGGTCCCAGCCGAAGTTCATGGTGCGGTCCTGCATGCCGGTCCGCAGCGCGTCGCGGCCCACCGCCGACCAGGAGCCGTCGCCCGGCCGGAAGCCGATGCGCAGTTCGGCCTCCGAGGGGTCGCCGGTCTCGGCGAGGACGAGCCCGGTCCCGAGATCCTGCCACTCCCGGAAGCAGTCGCGCACCACGGCCCGCTGCTCCTCCGTGCCGGACCACGCCCCCCGCCGCGGCCGGCCCGTGCCCCGCAGGGGGACCACCGAGGTGTCGGTGTCGTCGCCGAGGAAGCAGTAGTGCAGCACCGTGCCGTTGACCCACATCCGCCGCCCGCCCGTGAGCGCGGCGTGCCGCTCGACGGCCAGCCCCGGCGGATACGCGGGGGCTGGCTGCCGCGCGAGCGAGCAGTAGCGTGCGGTCATGGCCCCAGCCTGCCGTGCGGCCGGGCCGGGCACCTGAGTCGAGGGCTACTCAAGTCCCCCTGTATCAGGACTGAGTAGGCCGACTCCTGTTTCCGTGACGACTGTGACGATGCCGACGACACCAGTGACGCCGCCTGTGACGACCGTGTCGACGGCCGCGCGGGACGCGAAGACGCTTCAGCCGCCCTGGCCGTTCACCGGCCGCGCCGACGAACTGGCGCTGGTGCGCCGGTCCCTGGCCGCCGGACGGGGCGGCATCGTGGTGACGGGACCGGCGGGCTGCGGCAAGACCCGGCTCGCCGCCGAGGCCGTCCACGGCACCGACTGCGCCCGCGCCGCCGGCACACCCGGAGCCCACGGCATCCCCTTCGCCGCCTTCGCCCACCTGCTGCCCGACACCGTCACGCTGCACCGCGCCGTGCACCTCCTGTCGGGCGTGCGGCTCCTGCTGGTCGACGACGCGCATCTGCTCGACGACGCCTCCGCCGCCCTCGTGCACCAGCTCGCCGTGCAGGGCCGCACCCGGCTCCTGGTCGTCGCCACCGAGGGTGCCCCGGTGCCGGACGCCGTGTCCCGGCTGTGGACCGGCGAACTGCTGCCCCGGCTCACCCTGGAGCCCATGGCCCGCGAGGAGACCGCGGACCTGCTCACGGCCGGCGCGGGCACCGCCCTGGACCGGCTCACCGCGGACCGGCTGCACCGCCTGTGCCGGGGAGACCTGCGGCTGCTGCGCGAACTGCTCACCGCGGTACGCGAACGCGGGCTGCTGACCGCCGTACCGGGCACGGACGAACGGGCCTGGCGCGGCCCGGTGCCCCTCACCCCGGCCGTGCGCGAACGCGCCGTCCGCCTCCTCGACCGCGCCCGTCCCGAGGAACGCGAGACACTCGACCGTCTCGCCTTCGCGGAGCCCCTCTCCCTCGACCCGGACACCCTCGACCTGCGCACCCTGGAGTGCCTGGAGGCGGAGGGCCTGGTCCGTGTCGACGACGACGGCGCCGCCCGCCTCGCCGACGCCCTGCACGGGCCCGTCCTGCGCGCCGCGGCCGGCCGGCTGCGGGCCCGGCGGCTCGCCCGCACCCCGTACCGGTGCGGGCCCGCCCTGGCAGCGGAGACGGACGCCCTGAACCGGCGGATCGAGCGGGCCGACGTACGGGACCACCCCGCGCCCGTGGGGGAGTGGCTGGTGGCGGAGGGCTCGCCGGTCCCGGCCGGGGACGCGGCGGTGCGCGCCCGGTTCGCCCGGCTGCGCGGCCGGCTGCGGGAGGCGGCCGCGTGGGCCCGCGAGGGGCTGCGGCAGGGCGGGGGCCATCCGGGGTGCCTGGCCGAACTCGCCCTGACGGCCGCCCAGTCGGGCGACGTGTGCCCGCCGCCGGGTCCGCACGGCGGACGGTCACAGGGCCGAGACGGCCGATGCGACCGTCCCGGGCGGGACGGGGGTGTGGCCGCGTGGACGGCTGCCGCACGCGGCGACCTCGACGGGGCCCTTCGCGCGGTCGACACCGGCGATCCCTACGACGCCGTCCGGCTCGGCGCCCCCGAACGCGCCGCCGGCCTGCTGACCGGCGTCTTCGCCGCCCACGCCGACGCCCTCGCCCGCGGCGACGGGCCCGCACTGGACGGGGTGGCCGGGGAACTGGAGCGGCGCGGCTTCCTGCTCTTCGCCGCCGAGGCGCACGCCCAGGCGGCACGCGCCCACCGAGATCCGCGGGCCGCCCGCACCGCCCGCACCCGCGCCGTCGCCCTCGCCCGCCGCTGCGAGGGCGCCCGGACCCCGGCCCTGTCCGGTCTGGTGCTCGGCGAACTCACCGCCCGGCAACGGCAGATCGTCACGCTCGCCGCGGCGGGACTGAGCAACCGTCAGATCGCCGAGCGGCTCACCCTCTCCGTCCGCACCGTCGGCAACCACCTCTACAGCGCCTACACCCGCCTCGGCGCCGGCGACCGAGGAGCCCTGCACTGGCTGGTGGACCTGCCCACGGCCCAGCCCGCCTGACCAGATCCGGCCCGCCTGACCTCGCCTCAAGCGGCGCCGAACGCCGAGAAGGCCCACCCCGTGGCCTGGTGCACCGCGTCGCCCGGCAGCGCGGCCCGCGCGTCGCGCAGCGCCTCCGCCAGGGACAGCCCCGCGTCCAGCCCCTTGTGCAGCGCGAGCATCAGCGGCACCACCGCCGCGTCGTTGACCGGCGCGCTGCACGCCACCACCCCGGCCGTGCCCAGCGGCAGCAGCGCGGTGACCAGCCCGAGCAGCTCGTCCGCGCCCACCGAGGCGAACCGGGCGGTGTCGCAGCAGGACAGGATGATCCGGTACGGGCTGCGGTCCAGCCGCTCCAGGTCGTGCACGATGAGCGGGCCGTCGGCCATCCGCAGCGAGGAGAACAGCGGACTGTCCGCACGGAACGTGCCGTGCGCGGCGATGTGCGCGAGCGCGGCTCCGTCCAGTTCCCGCAGCACCCGCGGCACCCGCGCCTCATCGCCCTCCAGGACCACCTGGCCCCCGTGCCCGTCCCCGCCCCGTGCCCCCGGCACGTCACCGTGCCCGCCGTCCGACGCGGCGGTCGGTCGCGCGTGCGGCCCCTCGCCCGCCGCCGCGGTCCCCGGCCCGGCCCGACCGCCCCGGACGTCCCGCCCCCCGCGCTCCCGGGGCGCCCCCGCGCTCCCGTACCCGCCGTCGGCTTCCCCGCCCACCGTCCGCCCCGCGAGCTCCGTCACCTCCGCGCCGCCGGTCGCCAGGCCCGGCCCGCGGACCAGCACCCGGCGGCCTCCGGGCGGCGGTGTCGTCTCGTGGGCGCGCAGCCAGCTGGTCGCCGACGGCGACACGCTCAGCACCCGCTCCCGCAGCGCGGGAAGCAGCGCCCACGGCACCCGGTGCAGCCGCCCCGGCGGCACGATCACGACCGGTCCGGTGCCCAGATGGGCCGCAGCGGGACCGAGCAGCAGTTCCTCCAGCCGCACCCCCGCAGCCTCCACCACCGGCAGCCGCGCCTCCGCCCCCGGATGGGCGAGCCGCCGCAGCCCCGCCTGGACGTGCTCGGCCTCCCGCTCCGCCTCCGCCAGCAGCCCCGCCTCGAACCGCCGCACCCGGCCCCGCCCGCACAGCAGTACGTGCACCCGTCCGTCCAGCACGGCCAGCTCCACCAGCCGCACGCCGTCCCCGAGCCGGCGCAGCAGCCGGTCCACGTCGAACCGGTCGCCGTCCCCGGACGCCTCGCCCCGCATGTGCAGGGTGCGGGAGCGGATCTCCCGTTCCAGGCGCCGCTGTTCACGCTCCAGTACGGGCACGGGCCGGCCCCCGTCCAGCCGGGCCTCCTCCGCACGGGCGGCGATCTCCCGGAACGCCGTCATACCGCTCAGCAGCGCCGGGTCGGCCGGCGGCCGGGTGGGCGGCGCCGTGAGCACGGTCGCCCGCCACCGCTCGCTCCACACCAGCAGCCGCCGCGGCCCGCCCGAGGCCAGGCTCGCCCGCTGCGCCAGCGCCGCCAGCTCCGCGCCCTGCGCCGTGGCCCGGGCCCGCAGCTCCGAGGCGCCCAGCGTCATCCGGTGGTCGTCCAGCACGTCGAGGCCCCGCCGGCAGGCCTCCAGCACGCCCCGCGTCGAGCCGGCCGCCCGGGCGCGCAGGGCCTGCGCCGCCCAGCCCGTCATCCGCGCCAGCGGCGGCCCGCTGCGCCGGCTGCGCGCGGCGACCGCCAGATGCCGTTCCGCGTCCGCCGTCCAGCCCAGCTCCAGCGCGATCCGGCCCGCCAGCAGCGAGGCCTCCGGCGCGGCCGGCGCCCCGAACCCCGCCAGCCGCTCGGCCACCTGCGCCGCGTCCGCGACCAGCCGGCCCGAGGCACGCCCCGCAGCGACCCGCGCCTCGATCAGCACGAGCCGCGCGTGCGTCTCGTACCAGGTGCGCCGCTGCGCGGCGAAGAGCCGCGCCGCGAGCGCCGCGCGGGCGATCGCGGTCCGTGCGTCGTCCGCCAGCCGGGCCGCCCGCGCGGCCACCAGCAGCAGCTCCGCCTTGCGCGTTGACTGCCCGCCGATGCCGTCCAGCGCGGCGATCGCCGCGTCCGCCTCGGCCAGCGCCTCCCGGGCCAGCCCCGCCGCCAGCAGCACCTCGCAGCGCCGGATGGTCAGCATGAACGTCGGCGTGCCCAGCTCGGCGTACCGCTCCTCCGCCTCGTCCAGCAGCCGCAGCGCCGCCGGCACGTCACCGGACCGGAACGCCGCGAGGCCCCGGCTCTCCACCGCGTCGGCCTTGTCGTGCTCCTGGCCGGTCGTGTCCCACAGCGCCTCCGCCGCCGCGAAGTCCGCCTCCGCCCGCTCCACCGAGCCCAGCGCCAGATGCACGGTCGCCCGCAGCGTCAGCGCCCGCGCCGTCCAGATCACGTCGTCCGCCTGCCGCAGCACCGGGATCGCCCGGCGGACGTCCTCGAGCGCCTCGCCGTGCCGGCCCAGCACCCACCACACGTACGCCCGCCGGAACAGCACCCGCGCCCTGGTGTGCCCGGTGCCGCGCGCGACCCCCTGCTCGAACGCCGCGAGACCGTCCCGGGTGCGCCCGGCGTGCACCAGCGCCACCCCGAGCGTGGCCAGCACGTCCGCCTCCCGCTCCGCCGAGTCCGCCCGCGCCGCCAGATCGCGGGCCCGCCGCAGATGGGCCAGGGCGCGCCGCATGTCGCCGAAGTCCCGCTGCCAGATGCCGATCACCTGGTGGGCGACGGAGGCGTGCAGCGGCGAGGGATCGGCGTCGAGCACCGCTCCCGCCCGCTCCACGGCCTCGTTGGGAGCGGCGAACACCATCGGCAGCAGGTGGAGAACCGAGTCGTTTCCCGCTGTCACCCCACGGATGGTAGTGGTCCGCAACCACGTCCCACAGGTTCGAGTCTGTATCAATCGACCGCCCCCGGACTCTGATTGACGACCACCGGCGGCCGCCCCGGCCGTCGGCGCCGTCGCCACGACAGCCGCCTCAGTGGAGGACCCGCATGGCACCACAGCGTTTCCGCGAGCAGTTCGACCAGATCCAGCGCTCGATGCCCGGCGTCCCGCTGGCGATGGGACCGGACGACTCCGCCGAGTTCTTCTACGAGAAGGGCGTCGTCCTCGCCCGCGACGGCGAGGAGGCCCGCCTGGTCGAGGACACCGTCCGCGAGCACTTCACCGCGATGTCCGGCCTCACCCCCGACCACGTGCGCCGGGCGAGCCCCGAGACCAACCGCACCGGCATCACCCGCATCCAGGTCGGCGACCCCGGCGAGGGCGCCCGGGACGGCGATCCCCTCGTGGCCCACGCCCTGCGCTCGCTCAGGACGGTGGAGGGCCGCGCGGGCCGCCGGCTGATCAGCCGCAACCACGTCGTCTCCATCGCCGTCAACGCCTGCCCCGGCGACGAGCCCGTCCCCGTCCCGCTCACCGAACCGCCCAACCCGGCCGCCGCCGCGACGCCGTACGACGCCGGGACCGCCGTCGGCGTCCTGGTCGTCGACACCGGCCTCATGAACGACTACCGCTCCTACCCGCTGCTCGCCCACACCGACGGCGACGCACAGGTCAAGGAGTGCGACGACGACGGCGTCCTGTGCCAGTACGTCGGCCACGGCACGTTCATCGCCGGCCTGCTCGCCGCCGTCGCGCCCAACACCGACGTGACCGTGCGCGGCACCCTCAACGACGCCGGGGCGATCCTGGAGTCCGAGTTCGGCGAGAAGCTGTTCGAGGCCGTCGACCGGGGCGGCTGGCCCGACATCCTCAGCCTCTCCGCCGGCACCTCCAACGGCCGCACCGACGGCCTGCTCGGCCTCCAGGCCTTCATGGAGGAACTGCGCGGCCGGCGCACCCTGCTGGTCGCCGCCGCCGGCAACAACGCCAGCGCGACGCCCTTCTGGCCCGCCGCCTACGCCGACCTGCCCGGCTGGGAGCATGCCGTCCTGTCGGTGGGCGCACTGCGCGCCGACGGCGAGTTCGGCGCCTGCTTCAGCAACCACGGCGGCTGGGTCAAGGCCTACGCCCCCGGCGAGCGCCTCACCAGCGCCCTCACCGGCTTCGGCACGCCCGTGCCGTACGTCTACCAGCACTCCACCTACGACGCCTGCCGGTTCGGCTTCGGCTACGCCTGCACCTGCCAGTACCCCCGGCACCACGGGGTGCTCAGCGAGCCGGGCGAGGCGCCGGCCAAGCCGGACCAGGTGATGTTCGAAGGGCACGCGCAGTGGAGCGGCACCTCCTTCGCGACCCCCGTGGCCGCCGGACTGATCGCCTCCCACATGACCGAGCACAAGGAGACGGACCCCCGCGCGGCCCGCCGACAACTGCTCGCCGCCACCACCGAGTTCGCCGAAGTGCGCGGCGCGCACGTACCGGCGCTGCTGCCGCCCACCTGGCGCCCGGGCTCCGTCGCACCACCGGCCGCGGGACAGTGAGCGGCGCCATGCCGGCCGGAACGGCCCCCTGCGCGGCGTACGATGACGAGTCGTACACGAGGGGTGGGGCCGGTGGACCGTGCAGATGTCGGGGCGCTCGTCAGGTCGGCCGCCGACGGGGACGCGGCGGCCTGGAAGTCACTGGTGGACGGGCTGGGCCCGCTCGTGTGGTCGGTCGCCCGGGCGCACGGCCTGTCCGACGCCGACGCGCACGAGGTGTACCAGACCGCCTGGTTCCGCTTCGCCCAGCACCTGGGTCGGATCCGCGAACCGGAGAAGACCGGCTCGTGGCTGGCGAGCACCGCGCGCCACGAGTGCCTGAAGCTGCTCAAGGCCTCGAAGCGCTGGACGCCGACCGACGATCCGCAGCTGCTGGACCGGCCGAGCGAGGACCGAACGCCCGAGGAGTCGGTGCTCGACTCCGAGGAGGCCGCCGCGCAGACCGAGCGCGTGCGGCGGCTGTGGCAGGAGTTCGAGGAACTGGGGGAACGCTGCCGCCAGTTGCTGCGGGTGCTGATCTCCTCGCCACCGCCCAGTTATCAGGAGGTGTCCGCCGCGCTGGGAATCGCGGTGGGCAGCATCGGGCCGATGCGCCAGCGCTGTCTGCGCCGGCTGCGGGCCCGGCTCGAGGCACGGGGGACGACATGAGCGACACGTACGACGACTTCGGGGACGAGTGTCCCGGGGAGACCTTCACCGACGGGGAGCCGGCCGCCGGGCTGCTGGAGGAGGAACTGCGGCAGGCCGCCGCGATCCTGGACCCGGTCCCGGCCGGGCTGCGGCGGATCGCCGTCGACGCCTACGCGCTGCACGACCTGGAGGCGCGCGTCGCCGAGCTGACCTTCGACTCGCTGACGGACGCCGTCCCGGTACGGGGCGAGGGGGACCCGCCGCGGATGCTGACCTTCCGCGCGGACGACCTGACCGTCGACGTGGAGGTGACCCCCGAGGGTCTGTTCGGACAGGTGCTCCCGCCGGCCCCGGCCAGGATCGAGGTGCTCGCCGGCCCGCTGGCCCACGCCCGGCTCACGGCCGACGACATGGGCCGCTTCACCGGCGACGCCCCGCCCGCCGGCCCGTTCGCCCTGCGGCTGCGGACCGGCGGCCAGGTGGTCGTCACGGAGTGGCTGCGCGCCTGACGCCCGCGGAGGGCCGGCCGGTCAGACCGACACGGCGTCGACGAGCGCCGCCAGCGACGCCGCGAGGCGGGACAGGCCGGGGCCGGCCGGGCCGCCCGGCTCCGTCATGTAGGTGTCCCGGCGGATCTCCACCATCAGCGCGCCGACCTCGCCCCGCTTCCCGTAGAAGTCCAGCGGCACGTACGTCCCGCCGAACGGGCTGTCCAGTCCGGTCCCCCCGCACGGCGCGAACGCCTCACGGGCGGCGGCGAGCAGCCCGGGCGGCGTGTGGAAGCCGTCGGTGCCCAGGCAGACCGGCGGACGCGGGCCCTCGCCGTGCAGCTCGTAGGGCAGCGGCTCGCTGGGGTATGAGTGCACGTCGACGATCACGGCCCGTCCGGTGGCGGCGAGCCGGCCGGCGACCGCCTCGGTCATCGCCCGCGCGTACGGCCGGAAGTACCGCTCGAGCAGCGGTTCCGGGTCGGTGCCGGCGGCCCGCAGGACCTCCCGGTGCGTGGTCCGCGTGTACACGGCGCCCATGCCCACGGCCGTCATCTCCTCCCGGTCGTCCGGGAACCGCTCCGGGTCGACCACCAGCCGCGACGCCCGGTTCACGAACCGCCAGGGCGTGACCCCGGCCAGCCGAGCCGCGGCCTCGGCGATCTCGGCGGTGTGCGCGTCGGTGATGTGGTCCAGCTCGCGTTCCAGTGCCGCGTCGTCGAGGACGATGCCGGGGCGGACGTCGGCCGGTATCTCCCGCGAGGAGTGCGGCACGTGCAGGATCACGGGGGAGTGCGCGGCACCGGGCAGCAGCGCGAAGGTCTGCGGGGCGTCGGTCATGGGCTGCTCCGGGGTGGGTCGGGGAGAGGAGCCGGGCGGCGGCGAAGAGACGGGCACCCCGCCTCCGGCGTACGGAGACGGGGTGCCCGGGAGCCCTGCGGGGCCGGGAGGATCAGGCGAGGGACGCCAGCGCCTCGTTCCAGGTGGCCGACGGGCGCATGACCTCGGCGGCCTTGGCCGGGTCGGGCTGGTAGTAGCCGCCGATGTCGGCCGGCTTGCCCTGCACGGCGTTCAGCTCGTCCACGATCTTCTGCTCGGCTGCGGCCAGCGTCTCGGCGAGCGGGGCGAAGGCCTTGGCCAGGTCCGCGTCCTCGGTCTGCGCGGCCAGCTCCTGCGCCCAGTACAGGGACAGGTAGAAGTGGCTGCCGCGGTTGTCGATGCCGCCGACGCGACGGGTCGGGGACTTGTCCTCGTTGAGGAAGGTCGCCGTGGCGCGGTCGAGGGTGTCGGCGAGGACCTTGGCGCCGCCGTTGCCGGTGGCCGCGGCGTACTGCTCCAGGGACGGCACCAGGGCGAAGAACTCACCCAGGGAGTCCCAGCGCAGGTAGTTCTCCTTGACCAGCTGCTGGACGTGCTTCGGCGCGGAGCCGCCGGCGCCGGTCTCGAACAGGCCGCCGCCCGCCATCAGCGGGACGACCGACAGCATCTTGGCGCTGGTGCCCAGCTCCAGGATCGGGAACAGGTCGGTCAGGTAGTCGCGCAGCACGTTGCCGGTGACGGAGATGGTGTTCTCGCCGCGGCGGATGCGCTCCACCGACAGCTTGGTCGCCTCGACGGGGGACAGGATCTTGATGTCCAGGCCCTCGGTGTCGTGCTCCGGGAGGTACTGCTCGACCTTGGCGATCAGGTTGGCGTCGTGGGCGCGGCCCTCGTCCAGCCAGAAGACGGCCGGGTCGCCGGTGGCGCGGGCGCGGGTGACGGCCAGCTTCACCCAGTCGCGGATCGGGGCGTCCTTGGTCTGGCAGGCGCGGAAGATGTCGCCGGCGGAGACCGTCTGCTCCAGGACCGCGGTGCCGTTCTGGTCGACCAGGCGGACCGTGCCCGTGGTGGGGATCTCGAAGGTCTTGTCGTGGCTGCCGTACTCCTCGGCCTTCTGCGCCATGAGGCCGACGTTCGGGACGGAGCCCATCGTCGACGGGTCGTAGGCGCCGTTGGCGCGGCAGTCCTCGATGACGGCCTGGTACACGCCGGCGTAGGAGGAGTCCGGGAGCACGGCGAGCGTGTCGTGCTCCTGGCCGTCCGCGCCCCACATGTGGCCGGAGGTGCGGATCA
The DNA here is from genome assembly GCF_040636935.1 of Streptomyces sp. NPDC032940. NCBI lineage: Bacteria > Bacillati > Actinomycetota > Actinomycetes > Kitasatosporales > Streptomycetaceae > Streptomyces > Streptomyces sp. NPDC032940. Next base: position 84,068 of record NZ_JBEZVJ010000007.1, read on the forward strand.
TGGCCGGCATCGAGGCGTCGACGATGACGTCCGAGGGCACGTGCAGGTTGGTGATGCCCTTGTCGGAGTCGACCATGGCCAGCTCCGGGCCCTCGGCCAGCTCGGCGTCGAAGGACGCCTTGATCTCGGCGCCCTCGGGCAGGGACTCCAGGCCCTTGTAGATGCCGCCCAGGCCGTCGTTCGGGGTGAGGCCGGCCTTGGCGAGGACGTCGCCGTACTGCGCGAACGTCTTCGGGAAGAAGGCGCGGACCACGTGACCGAAGATGATCGGGTCGGAGACCTTCATCATCGTGGCCTTCAGGTGCACCGAGAACAGCACGCCCTCGGCCTTGGCGCGGGCCACCTGCGCGGTGAGGAACTCGCGCAGCGCGGCGACGCGCAGCACGGAGGCGTCGACGACCTCGTCCTTCTTCACCGGTACGGACTCGCGCAGCACCGTGGTGGTGCCGTCGTCGCCGACCAGCTCGATCCGCAGCGCGCCGTCCTCGGCGATCACCACGGACTTCTCCGTGGAGCGGAAGTCGTTCTCGCCCATGGTCGCGACGTTGGTCCTGGACTCGGGGGTCCAGGCGCCCATGCGGTGCGGGTGGGTCTTGGCGTAGTTCTTCACCGAGGCCGGGGCGCGGCGGTCGGAGTTGCCCTCGCGCAGGACCGGGTTGACCGCGGAGCCCTTGACCTTGTCGTAGCGGGCGCGGATGTCGCGCTCCTCGTCGGTCTTCGGGTCGTCCGGGTAGGCCGGCAGCGCGTAGCCCTGGCCCTGCAGCTCGGCGATCGCGGCCTTGAGCTGGGGGATGGACGCCGAGATGTTCGGCAGCTTGATGATGTTGGCGGCGGGCGTCTTGGCCAGCTCGCCCAGCTCGGCGAGGGCGTCCGGGATGCGCTGGTCCTCGGTGAGGTACTCCGGGAACAGGGCGATGATCCGGCCGGCCAGCGAGATGTCCCGGGTCTCCACGGAGACACCCGCCTGGGAGGCGTACGCCCGGACCACCGGCAGGAACGAGTACGTCGCCAGGGCCGGGGCCTCGTCAGTGTGTGTATAGATGATGGTCGAGTCAGTCACCGGGTGCTCCGCTCCACGTCTGCAACATTGCTCGACATCAAGATATCTCGTGATCGCCCTCGGCTCGACAGGGGTCGCGCGGACAATCCGGCCGGCCGGCCGTGCGGGACCCCTGCCGGGCGAGTGACGGTTCAGGCGGACGGCACGGTGTCCTCGCCCGCCCGCTGCTGCGGGATCACCACGGTCCCCTGCTGGAGCGCGACCGTCCGGGCGGGCGCCGGGATGCGGATGCCCTCCTCGCGGTAGCGCTTGTGCAGACGCTTGATGAACTCGTGCTTGATCCGGTACTGGTCGCTGAACTCGCCGACGCCGAGGATCACGGTGAACCCGATCCGCGAGTCGCCGAAGGTGTGGAACCGCACGGCGGGCTCGTGCTCGGGGACGGCGCCGGTGATCTCCGTCATCACCTCGGCGACGACCTCGATCGTGATCCGTTCCACATGCTCCAGGTCGCTGTCGTAGGCGACGCCGGCCTGCACCAGGATGGTCAGCTGCTGCTCCGGGCGCATGAAGTTGGTCATGTTCGTCTTGGCGAGCTGCCCGTTCGGGATCACGACCAGGTTGTTGGAGAGCGCGCGGACGGTGGTCTGCCGCCAGTTGATGTCCTCGACGTAGCCCTCCTCGCCGCTGCTGAGCCGGATGTAGTCGCCCGGCTGGACGGTCTTCGAGGCGAGGATGTGGATGCCCGCGAACAGGTTGGCGAGCGTGTCCTGCAGCGCCAGCGCGACCGCGAGGCCGCCCACGCCGAGGGCGGTGAGCATCGGCGCGATGGAGATGCCCAGCGTCTGCAGCACCACCAGGAACCCGATCGCCAGCACCAGGACCCGGGTGATGTTCACGAAGATCGTCGCCGACCCGGCCACGCCGGAACGGGACGTCGTCACCGTCCGGACCAGGCCGGCGATCACCCGGGCCGCCGACACCGTCACGACGAAGATCAGCAGGACGGTCAGCACCTGGTTGACGTTGTGCTGCACGGTCCGGGTCAGCGGCAGCGCCGCCGCCGCTCCCGCCACGCCGCCCGCGACCGCCGCCCACGGCACGACCGTGCGCAGCGCGTCCACGATCACGTCGTCGCCGCCCCAGCGGGTGCGCTCCGCGTGCCGGCCCAGCCAGCGCAGCAGCATGCGCAGCAGGAACGCCCCCAGCAGACCGGCCGCCAGCGCGATGCCGGCGGGCACCAGATGGTCCATGGTGAGGTCCTCGGTCATCCGTCACCTCCGAGGGGCACGGCAGCGGCGGAGCCGCTCGCGGACGGGCGGATGTGCTTACTCGTCACCTGTCACCTGCTCGATTCTCCGATGTGCGAACGCACCGGCCCGCAAGGGAGTTCGACCGGTGCGGGCTCATACTGCCGTATCCCGCAGGGCCGTTCGCACCACCGGGCCGCGGGGCCGCCCGGGCGCAGGACACGGTGGCGGCTCGGCGGCACGCCCGGGACCCGTCGGCCCGCGCCCGCCCCTCACGAGGGCCCGGCCCTCCCATGAGGGCCCCGTCCGTCAGAGCACCTTCGTGCGCACCAGCACCGCCAGGGTCAGCGCCCCCGGCAGCAGCGGCAGCCACACGGTGACGACGCGGAAGGCGAGGACCACCGCCGTCGACACGGCCGCCGGGCCGCCCGCCGCCACCAGGGCCACGACGAGCGCCGTCTCCACCGAGCCGAAGCCGCCCGGCGTGGGCACCAGCGCGACCGCCACCGTCGCCGCCAGGTACGCCTGCGCCACGTGCCCGGCCGGCACCCCGAGCCCCAGCGCCCGGCCTACCAGGACCAGCACGGTCGCCTGCAACGCGGGGAAGGCCAGCGCGCCGCCCCACAGCGCGAGCGCCCGCGCCGGGCGGGCGTGCACCGAGCGGGCCTCACCGAGTGCCGTCCGCAGGAAGGAGGCCACCGCCGTCCGCAGCCGCCGCACCAGCACCAGCGCACCCGCCGCCGCGACCGGCACCGCCCCCGCGGCGACCAGCAGCGGACCCACGGCGCCCTCGGGCAGCAACGCGCCCGGCCGCAGCGCGCCGGGGAACGCCAGCAGCAGCCCGCCCAGCAGGGCCAGCCGCCCGGCGCTCTCCGCCAGCAGATACAGGGCGAGGGCGGCGGAGGAACGGGCCAGGGGCAGCCCGCGCACCGTCATGAACCGCAGGTTGACCGCGCTCGCGCCCAGCCCCGTCGGCAGCAGATGGTTGGCCGCGCCCGCCGCGAACTGGGTGGCGAGCAGCCGTCCCCACGGCAGCCGCTCCACCACGGCACCCTGCCGGGTACACGCGGCGGCCACCCAGGTCAGACACGTCACACCGCCCGCCGCCAGCAGCCAGGGCCCCTCGGCGCCGGCGAGCCGGCCGAGACCCTCGGCGAGCACCGGCCGGTGCCGCACCGCCACCACGGCGACCAGCAGCAGCGGCAGGACACAGACGAGCCGCCGCACCAGGCGGCCACGACCGGCCGGACGGACACGACGGGCCGGGCCCGTCGCGGGAACACCGCCGGACAGCGGGGTCCGGGGAGTCTGAGGAAGGCGCACCGCGGTCACACCACAGGACATTCCCCCAGCCGCGCCAACCACGGATGACCGACGCGCGGACACGGGCTTACGGACCGCGGACACGCCGTCCTTGACCTCAAGGAAGCTTGAGGTCCTACCGTTCCCGGCATGAGCATGGAGACCACCGCCTGGACCCAGCTGCACAGCGTGCTGAACGCCGAGCAGGAACGCCGCCCCCTCGCCCGCGCCACCCTGCGCCGCATCGGAGCCTTCGCCCGCCCGCACCGCCGCCGCATCGGCTGGTTCGTGCTGCTCGGGGTGGCGACCGCACTCCTCGCCGTCGCCACCCCCGTGCTGGCCGGCAAGGTCGTGAACGCCATCGTGACCGGCGGCGACGAGGGCACGGTCGTGCGCCTGGCCCTGCTGATCGCGGTGATCGCGGTCGCGGAGGCGGCGCTCGGCATCCTCTCCCGCAGGCTCTCGGCGACGCTCGGGGAGGGACTCATCCTCGATCTGCGGACGGCTGTCTTCGATCATGTGCAGCGCATGCCGGTCGCGTTCTTCACACGCACTCGTACGGGAGCGCTCGTCTCCCGGCTCAACAACGACGTCATCGGCGCCCAGCGCGCCTTCAGCAACACCCTGTCCGGCGTCGTCAGCAATCTGGTCACCCTGCTGCTGACCCTCGCCGTCATGCTCACGCTGTCCTGGCAGATCACGCTGATCGCGCTGGTCCTGCTGCCGGTGTTCGTGCTCCCCGCCCGTCGCATGGGCCGCCGCATGGCCCGGATGCAGCGCGAGGCCGCCACCCTGAACGCCGCGATGGGCACCCGGATGACCGAGCGCTTCTCCGCGCCCGGAGCCACCCTGATCAAGCTCTTCGGCCGCCCGGAGGAGGAGTCCGCCGAATTCGCCGACCGTGCCCGCCGCGTCGCCGACATCGGTGTGCGCACCGCCACCGCCCAGGCGGCGTTCATCACCGCGCTCACCCTGGTCTCCGCCCTGGCCCTGGCCGTCGTCTACGGCCTCGGCGGCTACTTCGCCCTGCGCGGCACCCTGGACCCGGGCGCCGTCGTCGCCCTGGCCCTGCTGCTCACCCGCCTGTACGCGCCGCTCACCGCGCTGGCCGGGGCCCGCGTCGAGGTGATGAGCGCCCTCGTCAGCTTCGAGCGGGTCTTCGAGGTGCTGGACCTGACCCCGCTCATCGCCGAGAAGCCCGACGCCCGCCCCGTCCCCGACGGCCCCGTCGCCGTCGAGTTCGACGACGTCCGCTTCGGCTACCCGTCCGCCGACAAGGTCTCCCTCGCCTCCCTCGAAGAGGTCGCCTCCCTGGACACCCGCGGCGGCGACGAGGTCCTGCACGGCCTCTCCTTCCGCGCCGAACCGGGCCAGACCGTCGCGCTCGTCGGCTCCTCCGGCGCCGGCAAGTCGACCATCGCCCAGCTGCTGCCGCGCCTGTACGACACCGACGCCGGCGCCGTCCGCATCGGCGGCGTCGACGTCCGCGACCTCACCGCCCGCTCGCTGCGCGACACCCTCGGCATGGTCACCCAGGACGGCCACCTCTTCCACGACACCGTCCGCGCCAACCTGCTGCTGGCCCGCCCCGGGGCCGGCGACGCCGAGCTGTGGGACGCCCTGCGCCGCGCCCGCCTGGACGACCTCGTACGGTCCCTGCCCGACGGCCTGGACACGGTGGTCGGCGAGCGCGGCTACCGCCTGTCCGGCGGCGAACGCCAGCGCATGACCATCGCCCGGCTGCTGCTGGCCCGCCAGCGCGTCGTCATCCTCGACGAGGCCACCGCCCACCTCGACAACACCTCCGAAGCGGCCGTCCAGGAGGCCCTCACCGAGGCCCTGGAGGGCAGGACGGCCATCGTGATCGCCCACCGGCTGTCCACGGTCCGGGCGGCCGACCAGATCCTGGTCGTGGAGGCGGGCCGGATCGTCGAACGCGGCACCCACGACGAACTCCTCGCAGCCGACGGCCGCTACGCCCAGCTGCACCGTACCCAGTTCGCCCGCCGGACGGTCGAGAAGGCGGCGTAGAAGGCGCCGCGGGGGTCCACCGGCCGCAGGGCGGTGCCGGACCTGTCCCCGGGATCGGCACCGGCCGCGGGCCTACGCCGGACCGGGCCCCCCGAGCCGCGCCGGCAGGTCCTGCTCGGCCCAGACGACCTTCCCGCCGGGCGTGCGGCACGAACCCCAGCGCCGGCACAGCATGTTGATCAGCTGGAGCCCGCGCCCGCTCTCGTCGCTCACGTCGGCGTGCTGGATCTGCGGCAGGTCGGGCCCGGAGTCGGACACCTCGACCGAAAGCCGCTCGTTCCGCAGCAGCCGCAGCTCACCGGGTGCGTTCCCGTAGCGCAGGGCGTTGCCGACCAGCTCGCTGACCACCAGCTCCGTCGTGTCGACCAGGTCCTCGAGCCCCCACTTCTCCAGCTGCTCCCGCACCGCAGTGCGGGCCTGCCCCGCGGCCGTACCGTCGGGCGGCAGCGCCCGCACGTACACGTCGCCCTCGGGACCGAGCGGGCGCGCGGCCGCCACCAGCACGATCGTGTCGTCCGTCCGGTCACCGTCGAGCAGCTCGGTGAGCGCCTCGCACAGCGTGCCGTCCGCGGGGACGGCGTCGCCGGCCGCCCGGCGCAGCCGCTCCATCTGCGTGTCGAGACCGGCGGTGCGCGACCTGATCAGCCCGTCCGTGTACAGCGTCAGGCGCCCCTGACCGGGCAAGGGGCAGTCGATCGGGTCGTAGGGGATCACCCCGGCCCCCAGCGGCGCCCCGGCCGGCACGTACAGGTACGACGTCCTGCCGTCCGGCGTGGTCAGCAGGGGCGGCGGGTGACCGGCGCTGGCGATGCGGAAGGTGCCGTCGTACGGGTCGTGGACCGCGCACAGACAGGTGGCGACCTGGTCCTCCTCCAGGTCGCGGGCGGCCAGGTCCAGCCGGGCCAGCAGCCGCTCGGGCGCGATGTCCAGGGCCATCAGGGTGCGGGCCACCGTGCGCAGCCGGCCCATGGTCGCGGCGGCGGCCAGCCCGCGCCCCATCACGTCGCCCACCATCAGCGCCGTCCGGCCGCTGGGCAGCGCGACGACGTCGAACCAGTCGCCGCCCACCGCCGCCGGATCACCGGCGGGGACGTAGCAGGAGGACACGTCGAGACCGGGCGTGCTCGGGCTGGTCCGGGGCAGCAGGGCCCGCTGCAGGGTGACCACGTGCTCGCGCTCGCGCCCGTACAGCCGGGCGTTGTCGATGTACAGGGCGGCCTTGGACGCCAGCTCCATGGCCAGCGCGACGTCGGCGCGGGTGAACGGGGCCCGGCTGCCGGTCCGGATGAAGTCGACCAGCCCCAGCAGCACCCCGCGGGCGATCAGCGGCACCGCCAGATACGAATGCACCCGCGCCCGGCGCATGAGGTCGGCCGCCTCGGCGCTGGGGGCCACGGCGGCGTGGTCGGCCCGCGTCATCCGGGTCAGCAGCACCGGCTTGCGAGAGGTCAGACAGGTCTGCCCCAGCCGGTCGGGGGTGTGCACGGACAGCTCGCCCACCGGGTCCGGCGCGAGATGCAGCCCGTCGATCTGCGACACCGCCATGGCCCTCAGCTCGAGCGCGCCCGGCCCCCGGGAGCGGTCGCCCTCCTGGAACCGCAGCACCGAGTCCAGCAGGTCCACCGCGCACCCGTCCGCCAGCTCGGGCACCGTGAAGCGGGCCAGTTCCCTCGCCGTGTCCTGGAGATCGAGCGTGGTGCCGATGCGGGTCCCCGCCTCGTTCAGCCAGGCCAGCCGGCGGCGTGCGCCCAGCGCCTCGGTGACCGGACGCAGCGCGGCCCGCAGCGTGCGGTGCCCGCCGGCGAAAGGGCCCGGAGGCCGTCGCGCTCCACGCCGCCGCAGTCGTTCCCGCACGCGTCGCCTCCTCCCACGGCCTCCTGGATCCGATTCTGCCCCTCCTACCGCCCATCGCGCCTGTCCGGCCGGGGAAAAGCCCCGCCCCGAACCGAGGGCAGGACCGGCCCGCGGCCGGCGGAGCGGGGCCACCGAGTGAGACGCGCCACGGTCACGGGCCTCTGCACGGGCGACCGCGGCGGGTAGGTTCCTACGGCTGCGCCCACCGGGAAAGGGGCCGCTGGACACCCACCGCACGCGGACATCCGTACATCCCCTCCGAGGAGAGAGCACGAGACATGTCTTCACGTGAATCCGCGCACCACCCACCCCAGCACACGGCGAACCGTCCACAGCGCATAGGCGTGGTCGCCGAGTCCGAGCCCGGGGAGACCCGCGTCGCGGCGACCCCCACGACCGTCCGGGGCCTGCTCGCCCTCGGCTACGAGGTCGTGGTGGAGCCGGGGGCGGGCGAGGCCTCCGGCTTCGGCGACCGCTCCTATCGCGAGGCCGGCGCCGAGACCGGGGAGGCCTGGACCGCGGACGTCGTCCTGAAGGTGACCGCCCCGACCGACGAGGAGGTCGCCCGGCTGCGGCCCGGCGCCACCCTGGCCGCCCTGCTGGCCCCGGCCCAGAACCCCGGGCTGCTGCGGGCGCTCGCCGGCGCCGGGGCGACCGCGCTCGCGCTGGACGCCGTGCCGCGCATCTCCCGGGCGCAGTCGATGGACGTGCTGTCGTCGATGGCGAACATCGCCGGGTACCGGGCGGTCATCGAGGCCGCCCACGCCTTCGGCCGCTTCTTCACCGGCCAGGTCACCGCGGCGGGCAAGGTGCCGCCGGCGAAGGTGCTCGTCGCCGGCGCGGGCGTGGCCGGTCTGGCGGCGATCGGCGCCGCGTCCAGCCTCGGCGCGATCGTCCGCGCCACCGACCCGCGGCCCGAGGTCGCGGACCAGGTGAAGTCCCTCGGCGGCGAGTACCTCCCGGTGGACGTCGCCCAGGAGGCGAGCACCGACGGGTACGCCAGGGCGACCACCGCCGACTACGACCGTGCCGCCGCCGAGCTCTACCACGAGCAGGCGCGGGACGTGGACGTCGTGATCACCACCGCGCTGATCCCGGGCCGGCCGGCGCCGCGCCTGCTGACGGCCGAGGACGTGGCCGCCATGAAGCCGGGCAGCGTCGTCGTCGACATGGCCGCCGCCCAGGGCGGCAACGTCGAGGGCACCGTGCCGGGGCGCACGGTGGTCACCGACAACGGGGTCACCCTCATCGGCCACACCGACCTCGCCTCCCGGCTGCCCGCCCAGGCGTCACAGCTGTTCGGCACCAACCTGCTGAACCTGCTGAAGCTGCTCACGCCCGGCAGGGACGGCCGGCCGGCGATCGACTTCGACGACGTCGTGCAGCGCGCCGTGACCGTCGTACGGGACGGGGAGATCACCTGGCCGCCCCCGCCCGTCGCGGTCTCGGCGGCGCCGCCCCCGGAGCCGGCGCGGCCCGGCACCGAACCCGCCCCGCCCGGCCCCGGGCGAACGAGGGCGACGCCCGCGGTGCGCCTGGGCGCGCTCGGCGCCGGCATGCTCGCGCTGTTCCTCCTGGTGGCCTTCGCCCCGGCCCAGCTCGCCGAGAACCTCACCGTGTTCGCCCTGGCCGTGGTGATCGGCTACTACGTCATCGGCAAGGTCCACCACGCGTTGCACACCCCGCTGATGTCGGTGACCAACGCGATCTCCGGAATCGTCGTGATCGGCGCCCTGCTCCAGATCGGGCACGAGAGCAGGATCGTCACCGCGCTGTCCTTCGCGGCGATCCTGCTGGCGAGCGTCAACATCTTCGGAGGCTTCGCCGTCACCCGCCGCATGCTGTCCATGTTCTCGAAAGGCTGATCCCGGATGACCTCCCTGACGGCCTCCCACGCGGCCGACCTGGTCGCCGCCCTGCTGTTCATCCTCAGCCTGGCCGGCCTGTCCCAGCACCGCACCTCGCGCGCCGGCGTCGTCCAGGGCATCGCCGGCATGGCCCTCGCCCTGGTCGCCACGGTCGTGGTGGCGGCGCGGGACATCAGCGCCGGGGCGGTGGCCCTGATCGTGCTGGCGACGGCGCTCGGTGCCGCCGCCGGCCTGTGGCGGGCCCGCCGCGTCGAGATGACGCAGATGCCCGAACTCATCGCCGTACTGCACAGCTTCGTCGGCCTCGCCGCCGTCCTGGTCGGCTGGAACAGCTACCTGGAGGTGGAGGCGCACGGCGCGGCGCAGACCCGGATCGCGGCCGACCTGCTGGGCATCCACCACGCCGAGGTGTTCATCGGCATCTTCATCGGCGCGGTCACCTTCACCGGCTCGATCGTCGCCTTCCTGAAGCTCTCGGCGCGCATCGCGTCCCGTCCGCTGATGCTGCCGGGCAAGAACGCCCTGAACGTCGGCGCCCTCGTCCTCTTCGCCGCGCTGACCGTGTGGTTCACGATCAGCCCCGGACTGCCGCTGATGATCGCGGTGACCGTGCTGGCCCTCGCGCTCGGCTGGCACCTGGTCGCCTCGATCGGCGGCGGCGACATGCCCGTCGTCGTGTCGATGCTGAACAGCTACTCGGGCTGGGCGGCGGCCGCGGCGGGCTTCCTGCTCGACAACAACCTGCTCATCGTCACCGGCGCCCTGGTCGGCTCCTCCGGCGCCTATCTGTCCTACATCATGTGCAAGGCGATGAACCGTTCCTTCCTCTCCGTCATCGCGGGCGGCTTCGGCATCGAGGCGCCGTCCGGCGGCGCGGACGAGCAGGGCGAGCACCGCGAGGTGCGGGCCGCCGAGGCGGCCGAACTGCTCGCCCGGGCCCGCTCGGTGATCATCACCCCCGGGTACGGCATGGCCGTCGCCCAGGCCCAGCACCCGGTCGCGGAACTGACGCGCCGGCTGCGCGAGCGGGGCGTCGAGGTCCGCTTCGCCGTCCACCCCGTCGCGGGACGCCTGCCGGGGCACATGAACGTGCTGCTGGCCGAGGCCAAGGTGCCCTACGACATCGTCCTCGAACTGGACGAGATCAACGACGACTTCGCGGACACCTCCGTCGTCCTCGTCATCGGCGCCAACGACACCGTCAACCCGGCCGCGACCGATGACCCGGCCAGCCCCATCGCGGGCATGCCCGTGCTGCGGGTCTGGGAGGCGGAACACGTCGTCGTCTTCAAGCGCTCCATGGCCTCCGGCTACGCGGGTGTGCAGAACCCGCTGTTCTTCCGCGAGAACAGCGGCATGCTCTTCGGCGACGCCAAGCAGAGCGTCGAGGAGATCCTGCGGGCGCTCGGCACCGGCGACGACGGCCCCCTGGCCGCGGTCCCGCGCCAGGCCACGCCGGCCCGCCGGTGACCCGCGGGCGGCCACCGGCCCGCCCGGTGGCCGCCCTCCCGCCGAACCGCCGAACCGCCGGATCGCCGGCGTGTTAGGCTCACGCGTTTGCGTGGTCGTCGCGGTGGGCGATTCTGCGCGTGCGGTCGCGCCGGTGCGCGGGCCGCCCGATCCCGCCGGGCCTTCCTCGGTACGTTCTCCTGCGGAAGGCTCTTCACGATGCACCCCGACGACTCCGGCACCGCCCACGGCGGCCCCGGCCGGTCCGGCACCACGGCCCCGGCCGTCTCCTTCGCGGGCCTCGGCCTGCCGGCGGAGGTCGTGCGGACGCTGAGCGGACACGGGGTGCGCGAGCCCTTCCCGATCCAGGCCGCCACGCTGCCCGACGCCCTCCAGGGACGCGACGTCCTGGGACGCGGCCGCACCGGCTCCGGCAAGACGCTCGCCTTCGGCCTGCCGCTGCTGACCCGCATCGCCGGCCGGCGCGCCGAACCGAAGGAGCCCCGCGCCCTGATCCTCCTACCCACCCGGGAACTGGCCCAGCAGGTCTCCGAGGCGCTGGCGCCGTACGCCGAGGCGCTGCGGCTGCGGATGGCCACGGTCGTCGGCGGCGTCTCGATCGGCCGGCAGATCACCGCGCTGCGAGAGGGAGCCGAGGTCGTCGTCGCCACCCCGGGACGCCTGCACGACCTGATCGCGCGCAACGCCTGCCGCCTGGGACGGGTGCGGATCACGGTGCTCGACGAGGCCGACCGGATGTGCGATCTGGGATTCCTGCCACAGGTCGTCGACGCGCTCGACCAGGTGCACCCCGACGGCCAGCGGATGCTGTTCTCGGCCACCCTGGACCGCGACGTCGAACAGCTGGTCAGCCGCTATCTGCACGACCCCGTCGTCCACTCGGTCGACCCGTCCGCGGGCGCGGTCGCGACGATGGAGCACCACGTCCTGGTCGTCCACGGGCCCGACCGCTACGCGGTCACCACGGAGATCGCCGCCCGCGACGGCCGCGTGGTGCTCTTCCTCGACACCAGGCACGCCGTGGACCAGCTCACCCGGCATCTGCGGGCGAGCGGCGTGCACGCGGGGGCCCTGCACAGCGGCAAGTCCCAGCCCCAGCGCACGCGGACCCTCGCGCAGTTCAAGGACGGCAAGATCACGGCTCTGGTGGCGACCGACGTCGCGGCCCGCGGCCTGCACGTCGACGACCTCGACCTCGTGGTCAACGTCGACCCGCCCACCGACGCCAAGGACTACGTGCACCGGGCCGGCCGCACCGCCCGCGCCGGCCGGTCCGGCCGAGTGGTCACGCTCGTGACGGCGGGGCAGCGCCGCGAGACGAGCCGCGTGCTGGCCGAGGCCCGCATCGAACCGACCGTCACCAAGGTGCGCTCCGGCGAGGCGGAGCTGAGCCGGATCACCGGCGCCAAGGCTCCCTCCGGCACCCCGCTCGACGGCGGTCCCGCCGCTCCCCGCCCCAAGAACGCCAACGCCCCCTTCCGCGGCCTCGGCACCAGCAAGGACCCCGCCCGAGGCGCCGGCGGCAAGTCCCGCAAGGCCGGTGAGGCCCGCAGGCTCGCCGAGGCCCGCAGGGCCGCCCAGGTGCGGCGCGGCGGCTGAGAGCCCGACCCTGACCGGATCACGCCGACGGCGCCCCGCACCGCGCCCGGCATGACAAGCTGTGCCTGCCCCACCCCACCCCGAACCCAGGAGGTCACCATGACCGCAGAGCCCGCGTCGACGGAAGGTTCGGAGCCGGCCGACGCCGAGACGTCCCCTCTGGCGCCGGACGACGACGGCAACTACGACCTCAAGCGCAAGTTCCGCGAAGCCCTGGCCCGCAAGCGCGGCGCACAGGCGGAGGCCGCCGACCCGGCCGCCAACCCGGACGCGTCGAAGGTCCGCGCGGCGCACGGCCCGGCCGCGAGCCAGCGCTCGTTCCGGCGCAAGAGCGGCGGCTGAGCCGCTCGGCCACCCGGGCTTCCCTCGATGATCTCCTCGACACGTACGGCGTTCGCCCTCCGTGGGAGCAGGGGCGGTGCCGCCGTCGCGGCGGCCGCGCTCCTCGCTCTCGCGGCGGGCTGCGGTTCGCAGGGCACCTCCAGCCGCCCGGCCGACGGCACCGGCATCACCGCCGAGCCGGGCGAGCGCTTCACGCTCACCGTCGACCAGAACGCGTCGACCCGCGAGTACTGGTACCTGGTCGGCCCGGCGCCCGACAGTTCGGTGCTGGTCCCCCGCGGCCGGGACTACGCGCCGGCGTCCGGCGACGAGCCGATGCCGGGCGCCGCCGGCCGGCTCACCTTCACCTTCGAGGCCAAGGGCGAGGGCACCACCCGGTTCACGCTGCTGCACTGCACCTTCAGCACCTGCCGGGGCAACACCGCCACACGGCCCCCCGAGGCGTCCGGTCCCTCCTCCGCCGCCTCCCCGGCCCCCGAGCGCATCACCTACACCGTGACCGTGGGCTGAGCCCGGTCACCGCAGGGGTTCGGGGGCGGCTTCGGACGTGCCGCCCGCGAAGGCGTCCAGGATGCGTTCCGCCGCCAGCGTGGCTGTCAACCCGCCCTCCCTCACCCGTTGTTCGAGCCCCGGCGCGAGCGAGCGGACGGCCGGGTCGGCGTGCAGGCGGCCCAGCAGCTCGTCGTGGACCATGGCCCACACCCAGTCGACCTGCTGGGTGCGCCGCTTCTCGGCGAGGCGCCCGGTGGAGTCCAGCAGCGTGCGGTGCTGCTCCAGGCGTTCCCAGACGGTGTCGAGCCCGGCCGACTCGCGGGCGCTGCAACTGAGCACGGGCGGCGTCCAGAAGGCGTCCTTGCCGTGCATCAGCCGCAGCGCGCCCGCCAGTTCGCGGGCCGCCGCCCGGGCGTCGCGTTCGTGCGGGCCGTCGGCCTTGTTGACGGCGATGACGTCGGCCAGCTCCAGCACGCCCTTCTTGATGCCCTGGAGCTGGTCGCCCGTGCGGGCCAGGGTGAGCAGCAGGAAGGAGTCGACCATGTCGGCGACGGTGGTCTCGGACTGGCCGACACCGACCGTCTCCACCAGCACCACGTCGTAGCCGGCGGCCTCCATCACGATCATCGACTCGCGGGTCGCCTTCGCGACCCCGCCGAGCGTCCCCGCCGTGGGGGAGGGGCGGACGAACGCGGCCGGGTCGACGGCCAGGCGCTCCATGCGGGTCTTGTCGCCGAGGATCGAGCCGCCGGTCCGGCTGGAGGACGGGTCGACGGCGAGGACGGCGACCCGGTGTCCGCGCCCGGTCAGCATGGTGCCGAAGGCGTCGATGAACGTCGACTTGCCCACGCCCGGCACCCCGCTGATCCCGATCCGCCGGGCCGCGCCGCTGTGCGGCAGCAGCTCCGTCAGCAACTGCTGGGCGAGCGCCCGGTGCTGGGGACGGGTGGACTCCACGAGCGTGATCGCACGGGCGACCACCGCGCGCCTGCCGTCCCGGACGCCCTTGACGTACGCGTCGAGTGCGAGAGCCATCACGTCACCGGCTCACAGCTCGTCGTGCCCGAGGTCGGCCGCCAGCCGCTCCACCAGGTCCCGGGCCGCGTCCGGGATCACCGTGCCGGGCGGGAACACGGCCGCCGCGCCCATGTCCAGCAGGACCGGCACGTCCTGCGGCGGGATCACCCCGCCGACGACGACCATGATGTCCTCCCGGCCCTCCTCGGCGAGCGCCTCGCGCAGCGCGGGCACGAGGGTGAGGTGCCCGGCGGCCAGCGACGACACCCCGACGATGTGCACGTCCGCCTCGACGGCCTGGCGGGCCACCTCGGCCGGGGTCTGGAACAGCGGGCCGACGTCCACGTCGAAGCCGAGGTCGGCGAAGGCGGTGGCGATCACCTTCTGGCCGCGGTCGTGGCCGTCCTGGCCCATCTTCGCGACCAGGATGCGCGGACGGCGGCCCTCGGCCTCGGCGAAGGCGTCCACGACCGTCCGGGTGCGCTCCACGGCCGGCGACTGGCCCGTCTCGTTGCGGTACACACCGGAGATCGTACGGATCTGGCCCGCGTGCCGCCCGTACACCTTCTCCAGGGCGTCGCTGATCTCGCCGACGGTCGCCTTCGCGCGGGCTGCGTTCACCGCCAGCTCCAGCAGGTTGCCCTCGCCGCCCGCGGCCCGCGTGAGCGCGTCCAGCGCGTCGCGGCAGGCGGTCTCGTCCCGTTCCTCGCGCAGCCGCCGCAGCTTGGCGATCTGCTGGGCGCGCACCGAGGAGTTGTCGACCTTGAGCACCTCGATCTGCTCGTCGGTCTCCACCCGGTACTTGTTGACGCCGATCACCGGCTGCCGTCCGGAGTCGATGCGCGCCTGGGTGCGGGCCGCCGCCTCCTCCACGCGCATCTTCGGGATGCCCGCGTCGATGGCCTGCGCCATGCCGCCGGCGGCCTCCACCTCCTGGATGTGCTGCCAGGCCCGGCGCGCGAGGTCGTACGTCAGCTTCTCCACGTAGGCGCTGCCGCCCCACGGGTCGATCACCCGGGTCGTGCCGGACTCCTGCTGGAGCAGGAGCTGCGTGTTGCGGGCGATGCGCGCCGAGAAGTCGGTGGGCAGCGCGAGCGCCTCGTCGAGCGCGTTGGTGTGCAGGGACTGGGTGTGGCCCTGGGTGGCGGCCATCGCCTCCACACAGGTGCGGGTGACGTTGTTGAACACGTCCTGCGCGGTCAGCGACCAGCCGGAGGTCTGCGAATGCGTGCGCAGCGACAGCGACTTGGCGTTCTGCGGATCGAACTGCCTCACCAGCTTGGCCCACAGCAGCCGGGCCGCCCGCAGCTTGGCGATCTCCATGAAGAAGTTCATGCCGATCGCCCAGAAGAACGACAGCCGCGGCGCGAACGCGTCGACGTCCAGGCCGGCTTCACGCCCGGCCCGGATGTACTCCACGCCGTCGGCGAGGGTGTACGCCAGCTCCAGGTCGGCCGTCGCACCGGCCTCCTGGATGTGATAGCCGGAGATGGAGATGGAGTTGTAGCGGGGCATCCGCTGCGAGGTGTACGCGAAGATGTCGGAGATGATCCGCATCGACGGCTTCGGCGGATAGATGTAGGTGTTGCGGACCATGAACTCCTTGAGGATGTCGTTCTGGATGGTCCCGGCCAGCTTCTCCGGCGGCACGCCCTGCTCCTCGGCCGCGACGATGTACAGCGCGAGCACGGGCAGCACGGCGCCGTTCATCGTCATCGACACGGTCATCCTGTCGAGCGGGATGCCGTCGAAGAGCTGTCGCATGTCGTAGATCGAGTCGATGGCGACGCCCGCCATGCCGACGTCGCCCGTCACGCGCGGATGGTCGCTGTCGTAACCCCGGTGCGTGGGCAGGTCGAAGGCGACCGACAGGCCCTTCTGCCCGGCCGCCAGATTGCGGCGGTAGAACGCGTTGGACTCCTCCGCCGTGGAGAACCCCGCGTACTGACGGATCGTCCAGGGCTGGTTGACGTACATCGTCGGGTACGGGCCGCGCAGATACGGTGCCGTGCCCGGGAAGGTGTCCAGGAAGTCCAGGCCCTCCAGGTCCTGCCCGGTGTACAGCGGCTTGACCGCGATTCCCTCCGGTGTCTCCCAGAGCAGGTCGTCACCGTCGGCGGCCTTCTTCACGGCCGCGCGCCACTCGTCGAGGGCGGCGTCGGCGGCCGGGGCCCCCAGCTCGATCGCCGAGAAGTCGGGGATGGACATCAGGACACTCCCATGCGGTCGAGGGTGGCGGCCAGCACGGCGACCGCGTCGCAGCCGGCGAAGACGTAGGTGTCCACGCCCGGGTACGGCCCCGGGCGGCCCGCGAGGAACACGTGCCCGGCACCCGCCTCGCGCAGCGCGGCGGCGGCGGACTCGGCCTGCTCCTCGTACAGCGCGTCGCTGGAGCACAGGCACACCTCCCGCGCGCCGCTCTCCTCGAAGGTGCCGGTGGTGACGGCTTCGATGCCGCCCGCCTGGAAGAGGTTGGCGGCGAAGGTGAGCCGTGCGGTGTGCGCGGCGGCCGGGCCGAGCGCGGTCAGATGGACGCGGGGCCGGGAGCCGGTCGCGGCCAGGTGGGCGTCGGACCGGGCGCGCAGCGCCTCGAACGCCTCGTCCCGCCGTACCCGGGGCAGGCCCCCGGACGGCGGCTCGGGCGCGGGCTCGCGCACGACGGGCTTCTCGGCCAGGTGCGGGAACTCGCTGACACCGGTGACCGGTTCCCGCCGCTTCGCCAGCTTCGCGCTGCGCACCGCCCAGGTCGCCGCGAGCCGTTCGCCGACCGCCCCGGAGCGCAGGGCGGCGGCCTGTCCGCCCGCCCGCTCGATCTCCTGGAAGAACTCCCAGGCGGCACGGGCCAGTTCGTCCGTCAGCCGCTCCACGTACCAGGAGCCGCCAGCCGGGTCGATCACCCGGGACAGGTGAGACTCCTCGATCAGGATCGTGGAGGTGTTGCGGGCGATCCGGCGGGCGAACGCGTCCGGCATGCCGAGCGCGTGATCGAAGGGCAGCACGGTCACGGAGTCGGCGCCGCCCGTCCCGGCGGCCAGCGCGGCGACCGTGGTGCGCAGCATGTTCACCCACGGGTCGCGGCGCGTCATCATCACCGGCGAGGTCACCGCGTGCTGCAGCTGCGCGCCCGCCGCCGGCGCCCCGCACACCTCGGCCACCCGCGCCCACAGCCGGCGCGCGGCACGCAGCTTGGCGATGGTCAGGAACTGGTCGGCGGTCGCGGCGTAGCGGAACTCCAGCTGCGCCAGCGCCCCGGCCGTGTCCAGTCCGGCCGCGCTGAGATCGCGCAGATAGGCCAGGCCCGTGGCCAGGGACAGGCCCAGCTCCTGCGCCGCCGAACCGCCGGCCTCGTGGTAGGGCAGCGCGTCGACGGTCAGCGCCCGCAGGCCGGGGTGACGGGCGGCGCACAGCCGGGCCAGCTCGGCCACGGGCGCGGCGTCGTACGGGCTTCCGGTGCGGGCCTCGTGGCCCAGCGGGTCGGCGCCCAGATTGCCGCGCACGGCGTCCGCGGCGACGCCCCGCTCCTCGTACAGCCGGAGCAACTCCCGTGCGGCCGGCTCGAAGGCGGCGCCCGCGTCCAGGACGACGGGGGCCAGATCGAGGTGGACGCCCTCGAGGGTGCGGCCCAGCGCGGTGACCGGGAGGCCCGCCGGCTCGCCGACGGCCAGCCACAGGGAGGTGACGCCGTTCTCCAGATCGGCCAGGACCGGCGCGGGGTCGGCCACCGTGTGCCGCTGGCGCACGTCCCAGCCGCCGACCCGGTTCCCCTCGGCGCGGCCGCCGCGCACGAAGGGCGGAAAGCCCGGCAGGCCGGGATCGGGCGCGGCGTCGCGCGCGGAGTACAGCGGCCGTACCCGCAGGTCGTCCTCGAGCAGGGTGGAAAGGGCGCCCTCCGCCTCGTCGTCGGGCACGTCCCTGCCCGACTTGCGCAGTACGCCGGCCACCAGGCGCTGCCACTGCTCGTGTGTCGCGTGCGGGAACTCGGCCGCGAGGCGGAGTCCGTCGTCAGGCAGGAGCGTCATGCTCGGATGTTAGGTCAGTACGGCAGACGAGCAGCAGAGGGAACGGTTGTGACCTTGTTCTCGCCGCGGGTGTGACATGAGCCGCTCGCCGCCCCCGACCGGGTGATCTTGATGGATTGCGCGGGCCGGTCGTGCCACATCCGAGGCCAGGAAATCCGGTGGGAATCCGGAACTGACGCGCAGCGGTGAGGGGGACGGGCGGGGCATGTGACGCCACTGGGGCGGAGCTCGGCGGCCGAGAGGCCCGGCGCGCGACGCTCTGGGAAGGCGCCCCGTCGGGACGAACCCGAGTCCGAAGACCTGCTGGCTGCCGTCGACGCGGCGCTGGAACGTGCACCGGCCTGACCGCGCTGGGAGGCCGGTCCTGGCACACCCTCTCCGGCGGCGAACGCCAGCGCGCCCAGCTCGCCCGCGCCCTCGCCCGGGAACCCCGCGAACTGCTCCTGGACGAGCCCACGAACCACCTCGGCATCCAGGACCGGCTCGGCCTGCTCGACCTGGTCGCGGGCCTGCCGGTCACCACCGTCGTCGCCCTGCACGACCTCAACCTCGCGGCGATGTCCTGCGCCCGCCTGCTCGTCCTGCGCGACGGGCACGCCGTCGCCGAGGGCAGTCCGGCCGAGGTCCTCACCCCCGCTCTCATCGAGGACGTCTACGGGGTCCGTGCCGAGGTGACGCACGAACCGGGCCACCCGGTGATCCGCTTCCTGCGCCGGACCGGCGGCAGACCGGGCCCCGCCGACACCGGCCGGGACGCCGCGGGCCCCGCCCCTCACCCCCTGTAGGAGGTCGGCGGGAAGGGCGACCGGTCCTTCCGCCGGGCGGCACTCGTGGGGACCGCGCCCTCCCCGACCTGGCGATCCACCTCGGCCACGGCCTCCTCGTACTGCCTCGCGGGTGACGGGGGCGCTCCCCCGGGGAGCCCTGTCTCCCGCCGGACCTCTTCGGTGCGGCGCTCGAGTTCCTCGGCGTCGGGCCGTCGAGGCATGCCGCGACCGTGTCCGCGGTCCGGGTCACCCTCGACCTGACTGTTGGACTTGTGGTGATGCACCATCGTCTTCTCCTCGAGGTGAGCACCCGGGACATCGTGCTCGGATGACGCGGCCCGCCTTCGTGCCGGCCGGCCCGGGCGCGGTGGCCGGGTACGTCGGACGGCGGGGGTGAGGCCCGGCTCCGAGGACGGCTCGGCCGACTCGCGGGCAGGACCCACGCGGTCTGCTCCTGGTGCGCGATGCTCCTCCCAGCCAAACGCCATCGGGAGACCCACGCAAGCGGATCAGGGAGTCAGGGCCCTGCGCGCCGTGCTCGACGTCGTCGGCGGTGGCCCGGCCCACGGCGACGGCTCCCGCGTCACCGCACGGGTGACGGCCCCGGCGCCGGGGCCGGCTGCTTGCGGGCGAACGCCCGGCGGAGCGCGTGATAGGGCGCCTCGGGGTCGAAGAAGATCCTCCGCATCCGGTCGAGCTCCCGCGCGCGGACCGCCGCCAGGGGCGTGACCGCCTCACGCCGCTCGATCTCGGCCTTCTTCGCCGCCAGCCGCGCCGGCGCGGCTGGGGAGGAGGCCCACCGTCCGGCCAGCCGGACGACCTCGTCGGTGAAGCGGTCCGGAGCACAGTCGACGACCCGGTCCACGAGCCCGGTCTCCCGCGCGCGGGCCGCGCTGAACGGCAGCGCCTCGCGGGTGATCCGCTCGGCCGCCGCGGTGCCCACCCGGCGCGGCAGGCTGTACGTCCAGTACTCGGAGCCGTACAGCCCCATGCGCCGGTAGTGCGGATTGAGCACGGAGCCGGAACGGCACCACACCTCGTCGGCGGCCAGCGCGAGCATGACCCCGCCGGCCGCGGCGTTCCCGCCGACGGCCGCGGCCACCAGGCGGTCGCCGGTGGTCAGGACGGCTTCCACGAGGTCGTCCATGGCGTTGATGTTGGCCCACGACTCCGCCGCCGGGTCGGGGGCGGCCTCGATGACGCCGAGGTGGATGCCGTTGGAGAAGAAGTCCCGGGCGCCGCCCAGGACCAGGGCCGTGGTGGGCCGGTCGCAGGCGGCCCGGTAGGCGGCCAGCAGACGCCGGCAGCGGTCGGTGGACATCGCGCCGCCGGGGAACGAGAACGACAGCACGCCCACCGGACCCCGCTCGTCGTAGCGGATGTCCGACCAGCCGGGCTCGCCGTCGCCGGCCCCGTCGGGCGACGGGACCGGCGCGGGCAGCTCCGGCAGCGCGGGCAGGCGTCCGGCCAGGGCCAGGGTGGCGGGCAGCTTGCAGGCGCGCGGCTCGCCCGGCCCGGTACGGGCGCGCAGCTCCGGTATCCACACGGCGCCGTCCCGGGTGGCCCGGCAGACCGCCCCCGCCCGGGTCGCCAGCAGCTCACCGGGGCGCCCGCGCAGCAGCGGCTCCGCGTGACCTCCGTGCAGAAACCATTCCGCGCCGAGCAGCTCGTCCAGGACGCCGGGCTGGGAGTCGGCGGCGCGCAGCTTGCGCAGGACCGTCTCGACCGCGTCGTCGGCCCAGACGATCCGCCGGGCGGCCTGGCGCATCGGCGGCCGGGTGCGGGCGCCGGGTGCGGGCGCCAGGGTGCGCTGGTCGAGCGGCGTGTACGTGCCGGACGCGAACCGCTCGACCGCCGTCAGGGCCGCGTCGACGGCCGCGTCGGCCAGCTCGTTGCGGTACAGGTCGCTCTTGCCGACCCGGGGCAGGCGCACGCGGGCGGTCGCCCACACGGGCCCCGCGTCCATCTCCTCCTCGGCCTGCAGCACGGTCACCCCCCACTCCTCGGCGCCCTCGAGGATCGCCCAGTCCAGCGAGGAGGGCCCCCGGTCGCCGACCGGCCCCGGGTGGACGATCAGGCAGGCCCGGCTCTCCCACACGTCGCGGGGGACGACGGCCCGCAGCATGGGCGCCAGGACCAGGTCGGGGGAGTG
The DNA here is from genome assembly GCF_040636935.1 of Streptomyces sp. NPDC032940. NCBI lineage: Bacteria > Bacillati > Actinomycetota > Actinomycetes > Kitasatosporales > Streptomycetaceae > Streptomyces > Streptomyces sp. NPDC032940. The sequence goes on from NZ_JBEZVJ010000007.1 coordinate 105,231, forward strand.
GCGGACGACCGCGTCCCGCACGTCGTCGCCGCGCGGCGTCACCTCGACGGCGACGGAATGCGCGCGGTCGCGCAGCTCGGCGTGCAGGCGTTGCGCGAGGCTGTTGAAGGCGCTGGCGACGAGCAGGATGCGCATGACTGCCCTCCGGGGGACCGGGGTCATCGGCGTGGTGCGACGGGCTGCCAGCGATGGTGGCGCACACCGCCGCGCGGCCGTCGACATGCGTCCCGGTCGCCACCCGAAAGAGTGGTGCTCTCCGTCGCCGGGCAGCACGGCCGGGACACGCCCGCGGTCCGACCGGGGCGCCCCCGTACCTCCGGCCGGGCGGTCAGACCCGGGGTACCGCCGGACGCCGGACGGCGATCATGAGGGCGTCGTCGTCCAGCCGGCCGCCGACGTGGTCCAGCAGATCGCGCCGCAACCGCCCGAGGAAGGCGTCGCAGTCCTTCGTGGCCCAGCCGGTGACGCGCTCGGCGAGCGGGTAGAAGGCGCCGGAGGAGTCGCGGGCCTCGATGACGCCGTCCGTGTACAGCAGCAGCAGATCTCCCGGCTCGAACGGGAAGCTCTCGACGCGGTACCGCGGATCCGTCAGTTCGCCGAGCCCCAGCGGGGGCGCCGGGTGACGGGGGGTCATCGCCGTCGGCCGGCCGTCGCGCAGGACGAGCGGCGGAGGATGCCCGCAGGACACCATCTGCACCGGGCCTTCCCGGTCCGGGATGTCCAGGACGGTGGCGGTGACGAAGGTCTCTCCGTAGCGGCCCGTCTCGCCCGGTTCCGCCAGGTCCCAGCACACGCTGCGGTCGAGGTAGGCCACCAGCTCGCCCAGGCCCGCCTCGCGATGGGCCGCGACTCGGAACGCCCCGAGCAGCAGTGCGGCGTCGTTGACCGCCGTCATGCCCTTGCCCCGCACATCGCCGACGATCAGCCGGGTGCCGTCGGTGGTGCGCGCCGTGGCGTACAGGTCCCCGCCGATCTGCGCCTCGGCCTCCGCGGCGAGGTAGCGGGCGGCGGCGCGCAGCGGGCCGAGCCGCCTGGGCAGCGGCGGCAGCACCACGCGCTGGGCGGCCTCGGACACGTACCGCACCTGCTCCAGCTCTCTCGCGCGGCGCTCACGCACGACGCAGAAGACGACGAGACTCGCCCCGACCACCACCAGGGCCACGATCTGCGCCTCGTGATTGGCCGACAGGAGCTCGCTCGGGTCGCGCAGCACCCCGATGACCGTCTGCGCGATCACCGCGAGGGCGGACACCAGCGCCACCGTGCGGGGTCCGCCGAACAACGGGGTGATCGCCGGGGCCGCGACCAGCAGGGGGCCCAGGTGGATGTCGGGCGGGGCGAGCACGTCGATCACGGACACGACGACGATCCACGCGATCGGGACGGCGACCAGTGCCCTGCCCGCGCGCACCGGCTTGCGAGGTTCGTCGGGTCGCTGCGCCATGCCTCCTCTCTACACCGGCACGGAACGCCTGTCCTGTCACGCCCGACGCGGTGCCGTCTCCGAGGTTCGTACCGTGCTCGAGGTCGGGCCCGGCTTTCGCCGTACCCGGGTCCGGTCGCCCGGTTCCCTCCGCCTCAGCGGGCCCGTTCCCGGGCCGCTCGATCGGCGGGCCCAGGGCCCGGAGCAGGCCGGATGCGGCGCCACCACGGAATCCGTAGCCGCCGGCCGCGCAGTCGACCAGGCTCGCGGCCGGCCCTGATCCGCCACCACAGGGCCAGCAGGACGGCGACGCCCGGGGCGAGCGCCAGGAGCACCTCGCACGTCCGGGTGTCGGCCGACCGCCGGCGCCCGACGCCGTCACCCCTCTCGGCGACGGACCGGCGGAAGGGGTGCTCCCGAGGGGGTGACAGCCTGTCGTCCTCCTGGAGCGCCTCGAGGGTGATGCGCTGCCACACGCGCTCGGGTGGAGTCACCGGAAGGTCCGACACCTCCGCGCCGCGCGCGGCGGTCACCACGCGGATCGTCCGCAGCAGTTCCCCGCGGCAGCGCGGGCACGACGCGACATGCCGCAGAGCGCTGACGTCCGCCTCGTCGCTCACATGACCGAGTGCCAGCTCCACCAGGTGCGACGGGTCCACATGGCCCACTGCGCCCTCCTGCGTCTCGGGTGCGGTCGATGGTGTCCGTGCACGCGAACAGGGCGTGGCCCGAGCGATGTCACTCACGCGTCGGTTCCGCCGTGACGACGAGGTTGGCGAGGTAGCCACCGCGCTCGGGTTCGAACGGCGGTGCACATGTGATCAGGGTGAGGACCGGGGCGCCCGTCCGGCGGAACACGGAGGGCGGAAGTTCGTCCTTGGGCACGGTGGTGCGCGAGACGACGCGGTAGACGACGGGCGAGCCGTGTGTCCGCCGGACCTCGACGCGGTCACCGGCCCGCACGTCGTAGAGCGCGGCGAACTCGCCGAGCGCGCCCGTCTCGTCGTCCACGTGTCCGACGAGCACGGCCGATCCTTCGTGGCTCCCGGGGGCCGGGCCGTAGCGGTACCAGCCGGCCACGGAGGGGTCCGCGGGGACGGTCACTGCCCCCTGTCCGGTCACGCCCACCGGTCTTACGCGGGCGTCGAGGCCGATGCCGGGGACCTGGACACGCTCGGGCGGCACGGACGCAGCGGAGAAGCCGAACCGTGACTGTGTCGTTCCGGGCATCGAAGCGGTCGCAGCTCCCTGCTGCTGTGAGGGTGCCCGCCCGAAGTCGGGCGGTGCCGACGCGGGTTCCGACGGCCCGCCCGAAACGGCGACGGCGACTGCCAGAGCGGCAGCCACCGTCGCTGCTCCGGCCAGCCGTCGCGCGGGGTCAGCCACGCCGGCCGGCGGCTCGGCGGGCCACCAGGACGCCGGTCACCGTGATCGCTCCGGCCGCGGCGGCCCAGGCCGTCCACTGGTCGGCGGAGTTCGGTGTGACGGCGGCGCCGCTGCCACCCGCGTGCACCGCGTTGGGCATCGTCCGCATGCCGCCGAAGGTCTGGGTGGCCAGGGCCAGGTTCTTGTCGTCGGCGCTGCCCCAGGCGTAGACGACGTTGCTCGTGCCCTCCTTGAGGTCGAGGGACGCCGGTCCGACGGCCACGGTGTCCGTTCCGGCGAGGACGACGTCCGCGTTCACGGTGCCCGCGCCGACGGATGCGGTGTCCTCGTGCGGATTCGTCAGGCCGGTGAAGACGGGCTGGCCGTCGGCCCGGACGTCCACGGCGGGCGCGGCCGCGACATGGCGGACCGTCAGGCGTGCCTTGCCGGCGTCCACCTTCGAGACGTCGTTGGTGAACGCCGTCAGCCGGGGCTGGCCGGTGGCGGAGAGATGGGCGGCGAGGGTGGCATTGCCGCCCTCGGGCACCTTCACCTGCTTCTCCAGGGCGGGCGTGCCGTCGGGGCTCTGGCCGGCTTCGAAGATCTCGATGTCGTACGTCCCCGCGTCGAGCGACTGCGGATCGGTCACCGTGCCGGGCTCGAAGTCGCTGAGCAGCCGGTCGCCGTTGGCGTAGACGTCGACCGTCATGCCGGGGATGCCGTGGAAGACGGACACCATGGCCTTGTCCTCCGCTTGTTCGGGAGCAGCCATGGCGGGTGCGGTCGTGCCCAGGGCCAGGGCACAGGCCCCGGCCGAGGCGGCGACGGCGATGGTGGTCCGGGAAGTCATGGGGATCAGCCCTCCATGGGTGTCTGTGCCTGCTGGGGGTCTCGAAGGGGTTTCGCGGGTGACCGATGCCGTGGATGCGCCCGGAGCACCGCTTCTTCGACCCGTCAGGCGTCCGTGTCGTGCGTGTCGCCCCGGTCGACGGCCGTGCGCAACCGGTGCAGGCCGCGGCGGGCGTGGCTCTTCACCGTGCCCAGGGGCACACCCGTGCGCTCCGCGATCTGAGACTGCGTCAGGTCCTCGTAGAAGGCCATGCACAGCACCTCCCGCTGGGCGTACGGCAAGCGGGACAGGGCCTCGACGAGCAGTACGCGGTCGAGTACCTCGTCCGGTGACTGCTGGACGGGACGGGCGGGCGTGACGTCCTGTGCGGCCGACTCGACCAGGGACAGACGCCGCGTCCGGGCGGCCAGAGCGTCGACGATCTTGCGGCGCGTGATGCCCACGAGCCAGGCACCGAGCGCCCCCCGCTCGGGCCGGAAGCCGCGCCGGCCGCGCCAGGCGCCGACGAAGACCTGCTGGGTCACGTCCTCCGCCTCATGCGTGTCACCCAGGGACCGGGTCGCCATGGTGTGCACGAGTGAGCCCCAGCGCCGGTAGATGGCGGCGAACGCCTCCTCGTCGGCGCGCACGAGGCCGCGAGCCAGTTCCTCCTCGTAGCACGTCTCCTCCACGGGCGGCACCGTGGCGGTCGTCGTTCGTGTGCGGGTGCTCATGGCCGTTCCTCCTGCCGTGCGCCGTACAGGGACGGAAGGGGCCGTCCGCCGGACGGCAAGTGCGCCGGTCTGCTGCCCTGCGCGGCTGCCGTGCGCCTGGCTCCAGTGTTGGAGGCACGAACGACGCATACAACATGCGTCGTTTGTGCGTCGTAAAGTGGAGGCATGGGTGCGCACGAGGGAGAGGGCGAGGACCGGGTCGTCGAGGGCGGTCCGCACGGAGGCGGGCTGACCACCGGCGAGGTGGCGCGGCGTCTGGGGGTGGCACCCACCACCGTCCGCACGTGGGATCGCCGGTACGGGCTCGGGCCGGACACGCACACGGACGGCCGGCACCGGCGCTGGACGGCTACGGACGTGGCGAGGCTGGAGCGGATGTGCGCGCTGACGGCGACCGGGCTGCCGCCGGCCGAGGCGGCACGGCTTGCGCGCAGCGAGAAGTCGCCGACGGCCGTCGGATCCCGCAGCCCGGCCGGGTCGTCGCGTGCGTCGAACCCGCGCCGGAGCCGGGCGGGGAGCGGCCTGCAACTCGGTGACGTACGCCGGGAGTGCAGGGGGATCGCACGGGCCGCCCTGCGTCTGGACGCCGCCGTCCTGGACGAACTGCTGCTCGCCGCGATCACGGAACACGGACTGGTCGCCGCCTGGACCGAGGTGATCGTGCCGACGCTCCAGGCCGTCGGCCGCAAGTGGGAGACGTCGGGCGAGAAGTACGTCGAGGTCGAGCACTTCCTGTCCTGGCACGTCTCCGGGGCCCTTCGGCGTGCCGCGCCCCGCGCGGTCGCGGACCGTCCCGGTGCCACCACGGTGCTCGCCTGTGTGCCGGGGGAGCACCACACCCTTCCGCTGGAGGTCCTGTCCGCGGCACTGGCGGAGCGAGATGTTCCGGTGCGGATGTTCGGCGGGGCCCTGCCGGTCGAGTCGCTCGTCGCGGCGGTGCGCAGGACCGGGCCGGCCGCGGTGGGGCTGTGGGCGCAGTCCCGCACCACCGCGAGTCGGCCGCTGGCCCAGCACGTGGCCGCGATGGAGTGGGGAGTGCGCGGTGCTCGTCGCAGGCCGGTCGTGCTGACCCTGGGCCCCGGCTGGGCCGGGCAGGCGGTGGCCGGTCTGGCGCGTCCGTCGGGGCTCGCCGAAGCGGTCGCCGTACTGGCGTCGTCGGTTTCGCGCTGACGTGTTGTCGTCCGAGGCGCTCGGCCGTGGCGACTGGGCATCGGCCGGGGGACGTGGTCCGCTGGACCGGTGGTCGTGGACCCCGTCGCCCGCCGGTGGGCGCGCGCCGCGCGCGACGTTCCGGCTCCGGACCGTGCCGGGGGCGGCCGCGGGTACCGGCCGAGGCAGAGAGGCCGAGCGGACGGCCGGAGTCCCCGGGCGCCGCGGACACGGCGCCGACCGAGGAGAAGAATGAGCGACGAACATCACCGGGCACCTGACGCGGTCGTCGTCGGGGCGGGCCTCGCGGGCCTGGCGTGTGCCCTGGACCTGTGCCGCGCCGGACGGCGGGTGGCCCTGCTGGAGGCGTCCGACGGCGTGGGCGGACGGATGCGCACGGACCGGCGGGACGGATTCCTGCTGGACCGGGGTTTCCAGGTGTTCAACACCTCGTACCCGCAGGTGAAGCGGCGTCTGGAACTGAGGAGCCTGCGCTTGCGGCCGTTCACCGCGGGGGTGATCGCGCACACCCCGGCCGGGCCGGTCCGCCTCGCCGATCCGACCAGGGAGCCCCGCGCGGCAGGAACCCTGCTCCCGGGGCGGGCCCTGTCGGCCCGCGATCTGACCGCGCTGGCGGCACTCACCGCACGGGACGCCCTGCTGTCCGCATCCTCCGTCAGGCGGCGCTCCGACGGCTCCACCGCGGAGGCCCTCACCCGCGCCGGGGTGTCGGACGCCGCGATCGACGGCATCCTGCGGCCGTTCCTGTCCGGCGTCTTCCTGGAGGACCGGCTGGAGACCTCCGCCCGCTTCTTCCACCTGGTCTGGCGAAGCATGGTCCGAGGGACCCTCTGCCTGCCGGCGGACGGGGTCGGTGCCGTGCCCGCCCAGCTCGCCGACCGCCTGCCCGACGGCGTCCTGCGCCTCGGCACGCCCGTCGCGGAGGTCACGGACGCCGGAGCGCTGCTCGAGGACGGGACCGAGGTGCCGGCCCGGGTCGTCGTGGTGGCGACGGATCCGGCGACCGCCGCACGCCTGCTGCCCGCACTGACCGTGCCGGACACCCGTACCGTCACCACCTACTACCACGCCACCGACAGGTCACCGCTGGCCGAACCGACCCTGATGGTGGACAGCACCGGAGCGATCCTCAACACCTGTGTCCTCAGCGAGGTCGCTCCCGCCTGCGCGCCTCCCGGCACCGCGCTGGTCTCCACCTCCGTATTGGGCGCGGACTCGCCCGGCAGAGCACAGGCGGTGCTCCGGCGTCTGGCCGAGCTGTACGACACTGGGACGAGCGACTGGCGACAGGTCGCCGCCCGCACGGTCGAGGGTGCGCTGCCCGCGATGCTTCCGCCCTGGCCGCTGAGCCGCACGACACGCGTCGGCCCGGGCAGGTACGTCTGCGGGGACCACCGGGCGACCGGCTCCGTGCAGGGTGCCCTGGCATCGGGTACGCGCGCCGCGCGAGAGGTCATGGCCGACCTGGGACCGGAGAGGTGACGCCGAAGTGTGAAGCGTGTCCGGCCGCATCCACGGACGGCCTTGGCACGGAACAACCGACGGATCGAAGAAACCGCTGTTCGGAATCAGGGGAGAAGCGTGGAACTGACGGATGCGCAGGTCCCGGCGTCCTGTACCACCGGTGTGCTCGGTCGCGCGATCAGTGCCGAACTGAATGACCAGGGTGCCCGTACGGCCCTCACCGGACGCGACCGGGGCCGCCTGGCCCATCTCGGCGCAGGTTCCGCCGGTCGCCCCGTGCGGGGCACCGCCCCACCGCCGGCCCGAGGCGGCGACCCGCGTCAGGCAGCCGTCGCAGTCGCCGAGGCGCTGGAGGCCGGTGCCGAACCGCTGCGCTCGGTCCCGGGCGGACCACCCTTCGCCGGACGGCGAGCCCGGTGACACCCGGCTCCGCCGAGAACTCCGACGTACTCGTCATCGGGGGTGGTGCCGCCGGTCTCAGTCTCGTGCACCGGCTGACGGAGAGCGTCGCCGTCACCGTGACCCTGGTCGAGCCGCCGGACGGTCCGCTCCGTCCCGCGGAGCGCACCTGGTGCTACTGGGGGGCGGGCCCCGACGGCCTCGAAGAGACGGTCGGCGCGTCCTGGTCCGTGCTGCGTGTGCACGGGTCCGACGGCCGCCCGTTCACCGTGACACCGGCCCCGTTCACCTATCGCATGGTGCGCTCGACCGACTTCGAGCGGATGGTCCACGGCCGCCTGGCGCGTACGGACGGTGCGCGACTCCTGCGAGCGACGGTGGACTCGGTGCGCGCTGTGCCGGGAGGTGCGGAGGTGCGGTGCGTGCTGCACGGGGGCCGGCACCTGACGCTGCGTGCCCGGAGGGTCTTCGACTCGCGGCCCCTGACGGCTCCGCCGCCGGCACGTACGCGGCTGCTGCAGCACTTCCGCGGCTGGTTCGTGCGGACCCGCACCGGCCGGTTCGATCCCGCTGTCGCCGATCTGATGGACTTCCGGGTTCCCCAGCCGACGCGAGGGCTAGCCTTCGGTTACGTCCTGCCGCTGGCGCCGGACCGGGCGCTCGTGGAGTACACCGAGTTCTCCCGAGACGCGCTGACCACCGGGGCCTACGAGGCGGCACTTCGGCAGTACTGCGGCGACGTCCTGGGACTCGGCGAACTCACCGTGGAACGGACGGAGCAGGGGGTCATCCCCATGACCGACGCCCGCTTCCCAAGGCGTGCCGGGGCTGCCGTGCTCCGTATCGGAACCGCGGGCGGCGCCACTCGTCCCTCCACCGGCTACACCTTCGCCGCAGTGCAACGGCACAGCAGAGCCATCGCAGCCGCCGTGCGCGAGGGACACGCCGGTGTCCCGGCGCCCCACGGGCGACGTGCGCTGGCCATGGACGCGATCCTGCTCCGGGCCCTGGACACCGGACGGGTCGACGGTCCCAACTTCTTCACCGGCCTCTTCCGCGACGTCCCGGCCGAGCGACTGCTGCGCTTCCTCGACGGCACGACCTCGCTCCGGGAGGAGTGGGGCATCGGGCTGCGCACTCCTGTCCGGCCGATGCTCCGTACCGCAGTGGAAGTGCCCTTCCTGCCCCGTCGCTCCCGGCCCGTCACCCGAACCGGAGGAAGCAACCGATGACACTCCTGCGCGACCACGACCTGGCCCGCGCCTTCGACCACGCCTCCCGCACCTACGACCACCTCACGGCCCTCAACCCCGGCTACCGCACCGACCTCCAGCGCTCGGCCCGGCGTCTCGCGCTCCCGGACGGCGGGGCCGGACTGCACCTGCTCGACCTCGGATGCGGCACCGGCGCCTCGACCCTGGCCCTGCTCAGGGCCGCTCCGCAGGCCCGGATCACGGCCGTGGACGCCTCCGCGGGCATGCTGCGCCGAGCACTGGCCAAGCCGTGGCCCACACGCGTGCGCTTCCTGCACCTGACCGCCGAGGAACTCGCCACGGCCCACGAGAGCGAAGGCCCCTTCGACGCGGTCTTCGCCGCCTACCTGTTCCGCAACGTCACCGACCCGGACGCGGTCCTCGGGACCGTCCGCGCACTCCTGCGGCCGGGCGGACGCTTCGCCGCCCACGAGTACAGCCTCAGCGGCGCACGGGTGCACCGGGCACTGTGGTCGGCGGTGTGCCGCGGGCTGGTCATCCCCGCGGGCACGCTCACCGGCGACCGCGCCCTCTACCGTCATCTCCGGCACAGCGTCGTCGCCTTCGACACCGCCCCCGAATTCGCCGCCCGCCTGTCGCGGGCGGGCCTGACCTCGGTGCGCGTCGCCCCCGTCGCCGGATGGCAGACGGGCATCGTGCACACCTTCCTCGCCCGCAACGGCGGCCCGACCACGACCGGGGAGCCCGCCCTGTGACCATTCGCCGCACCACCACTGCCCGACGGGGCCGCGACCGCAAGGCCGAGATCCTCTTCCCCGCACCCGGCGCGGAGCGATTCCGCCCCGGGGACGAGCCGTCCGTCGCGGTGATCGGCGGCGGCATCGCAGGTCTTGCCTCGGCCACCCTGCTGGCCGAACGCGGCGCCCGCGTCACTCTCTACGAGAAGGAGGACTCACTCGGCGGCAGGCTCGCCGGGCGGCGTACGACACTGGTGGACGGCAGTCCCGTGACCATGACCCGCGGGTTCCACGCCTTCTTCCGCCAGTACTACAACCTACGGGGTCTCCTCCGCCGCACCGATCCCGGCCTCGGACGTCTCCGTCCGCTGCCCGACTACCCCCTGCGCCACAGCGGAGGCCTGAACGACAGCTTCGCCCGCGTCCCCCGGACCCCGCCCTTCAGCGCGCTCGGGTTCGTCGCCCTCAGCCCCACCTTCGGATGGCGGGACCTCGCCGCAATGGACGCGCGGGCCGCCCTGCCCCTCCTCGACGTGCGCGTGCCCGAGGTCTACGAACGCTTCGACACCGTCACCGCCACCGGGTTCCTGGAAGGCGTGCGTTTTCCCGAAGCCGCGCACCACCTGGCCTTCGAGGTGTTCTCCCGCAGTTTCTTCGCCGATCCGCGCCGGCTGTCCGCCGCCGAACTGCTGCTGATGTTCCACATCTACTTCCTGGGATCGGCCGAGGGCCTGCTCTTCGACGTGCCGGACGAACCCTTCCCCCAGGCACTGTGGGACCCGCTCGGCGACTACCTGCACCGACTCGGAGCGAGCGTGCGCACCGGCACCACCGTGCACGCGGTCGTTCCCCGCGAGAGCGGAGCGGAGGTGAGCACGGACTCCGGTACCGACCGTCACCAGGCCGTGGTGCTCGCCCTCGACACCGAGGGGCTGCGGCACGCCGTCGCCGCGTCACCCGGTCTGGGTACGCCCGCATGGCGCGACGACGTCGCCGCCCTGCGCACCGCGCCGCCGTTCCTCGTCTCCCGGCTCTGGCTCGACCGCCCGGTCCGCGCCGGCCGGCCCGGGTTCCTCGGCACCAGCGGCTACGACGGACTCGACAACATCAGCGTCCTGGAGCGCTACGAGGGCGAAGCCGCCCGCTGGGCCGCCCGGACCGGGGGTTCGGTCGTGGAACTGCACGCCTACGCCGTGGACCCGGCGGCCGAACCGAAGCAGGTGCAGGACCAGCTCGTCGGCCGACTGCATCAGGTGTACCCGGAGACACGCGGGGCGCGCATCGTCGACGCCAGGCACGAGTGGCGCTCGGACTGCCCGCTCTTCGAGGTCGGCTCCCACCGCCGCCGCCCCACCGTGCGCACCCCACACCCGTGGCTGACCCTGGCCGGTGACGGAATCCGCTGCGACCTGCCCGTCGCCCTCATGGAACGCGCCGCCACCACCGGGTTCCTGGCCGCGAACGCCCTGCTGGCCGACCGGGGGGTGCGCGGCCAAGTCCTGTGGACGGTCCCCCGGGCGGGCCGTTCACCGCTGCTCCGGGCGCTCGGAGCCGTGGCAGGGGGCCACTCGCCTGCATGACCCGAGCCCTCTCAGCCGGGAAACCGCCCGGTGCTGCGCAGCGTCCAGCGCCGTTCGGCGTAGGCCAGGTCGTCGCGCCACAGGCGCCCGGCCGTACGGCGCATCAGCGGCCGCAGCACGGGGGCGGCGGCCCGCGCCAGAGCGAAGCCGGGCCGGTCCGACACGGCGACGACCGCCTCGACCACGGCGGTGCGCGGGCGCGGGTGCTCCCGTCCGGTCAGCGGTGTCGCGTGCGTCTCCACCACGGACGTGGCGCCCTCCCCGTCGGTGATGCGCATGACGACCGTACGCGGTTCCGGCGCCGTGAACTCGGCCCGTACCGGGACCACGAGCCGCCCCGCCACTCGAAAGGAGACGTCGACGACGAAGGCGTCGTCATCGCCACCCTGCGGCTCCCGCACCACCGACAGGTCGACGAACGAGTACGGGTGGAACCACGAGCCGTGCCACGGATCGAGCCGGTTGGCCACCACGTCCTGCGGTTCGCACCGCCCCACCGTCGTGAACACCGCGTCCACCCCGCGACCCGTAACGGGCCGAACGGGTACGACGGGCCGCTCGGTGGGCTCCTCGTCACCCGCCCCGTCGAGCCGCACCCAGACGAGTACGCCGTCGTCGTGCACCGGGAACGGCTGCCACCCGGCCCGGGGAGAACCGTCCAGGGCGAGCCCGTGCCAGTGGCAGACCAGGGTGCCGCACACCACCCGGCTGTCGCGCAGGGGAGCGCCGAGGTGCGGGCAGACGCCCGAACCGGCATGGAGTTCGCCGTCCTCCGAGCGCCACAGCACGACCTCCGCACCGGCGACCGTCCGGCCGTAGGGGCGATCGCTCGTACGCACGTACCGGGAGGCACCGACCACGAACCAGTTTCCGGACGGACGGGCGGACGCCCGCCTGAGCGCGTCGGCGATGAGCGCCGGGCGCGCCTGGCGCCAGGTCGGGGTCTGCGCCGCCCAGTCCGGGCCGGGCCGCCGCCGCAACGGCGGCGACCAGTGCCCGCCTTCTCTTCGACCACTCACCGCACCTGCCCCTTCCCCTCGACCGCCGGGCCACCCACCGGGGCCGCTCGCCGCGGGGTGCGAGTACGCCACCGGGCCACGGCCACGCGCAGCACACCGTCCGCGGCCGTGGCCGCCCGACGCCGACGCGACACCACTGCCCGACGATGCAGCACGCTGTAGTCCTGCTCGGCGATCGCGTCGAGAATCCCGCCGTAGAGGGTGAACGCGGTACCGATACAGGGACGCACCCGCGGATCGAGCATGGCGATGCCCGGCTGCGCCGCCCGGTACACGCCACGCGCCATGGCCTCCGCCGCGACGAGAGCGGCGCGGATGCGGGGATCACGCCGCCCGGTGCGCCGGCTCCACTCCAGCAGGGAGCGGTCGACACCGTGCGCGGCCAGCAGATCACCGGGCAGGTAGACCCGCCCGCGGTTGAGATCCTCGCCGACGTCGCGCAGGAAGTTGGTGAGCTGGAAGGCCACACCGAGCGCCGCCGCGTGCGGTGCCGCCTCCTCCCGGGCCGTGACCGTACCGAGGACCGGCAGCATCTGCAGGCCGATGACCGCCGCCGAACCGTGCACGTACTGCTGGAGATCGGCGTAGGTGGGGTAGTGCGTGACGGTCAGGTCGGCACGCATCGAGGCCAGGAAGTCGGTGAAGAGGGCGTGATCGATGCCGTAGCGGCCCGCGGTGTCGGCGACGGCCCGGACCACCGGTTCGTCGCCCGCTCCGGTACGCAGCCCGTCGGCCAGGTCGCCCTCGAGGCGGCGCAGCAGCCGGTCGCGCTCCTCCGGCGTGCGATGGCGGTCATGGTCGTCCACGAGGTCGTCCGCCCAGCGGGCGAAGCCGTACAGGGCGTGCACGGCGGAGCGGCGTTCGAGTGGCAGCAGGCGGGTGGCCAGGAAATAGGTCTTGCCGTGGCGCGCGTTGAGCCGTCGGCACTGGGCATAGGCGGCGCGCAGCGCGGGATCGGTGATCCCGGCGGCGTCCAGCTCACGACGGCTCATCAGTACCTGCCGGGGCCGGGGCGGGCGATGTGCGGGGTGCGGCCGTGGAACGGCGCGTTGGAGCGGGCCGGGGACCGGCCCCGCCGGTGACGCGGGCGGCGGCCAGTTTGCCGCTGACCAGGACGGTCGGTACACCGACGCCGGGAGTGGTCCCGCACCCGGCGAGCACCACGTTGTCCAGCCCCCGTACGAGGTTGCGCGGCCGGAAGGGTCCGGTCTGGGCGAAGGTGTGGGAGACCGAGAAGGGGCTGCCGGCGGCGTGCCCCTGCCTCGCCCAGTCGAGCGGCGTCACCAGCAGCTCTTCCCGGACACTGTCCGCGAACCCGTCCAGGCCCCTGCGCTCGAGTTCGCGGACCAGACGGTCGCGGTAGCGGGGTCCGAGCTCTCGCCATGTCGTGGCGGCGGGACCGACCACGGTGTTCGGACAGGGAGCGAGGACGTAGTGGAGATGCCGGCCCGGGGGCGCCAGGGCGGGATCGTGCGTCGTGGGCCGGGTGATCAGGAGGGACGGATCGCTCATCAGCTCACCCGTGCGGGTCAGCTCGTCGAAGGTGCGCTCCCACGCGGCGCCGAAGGAGATGGTGTGGTGGGCGAGGTGCGGCCAGGTGCGGTCGGTGCCCGCGTGCAGGATCACCGCGGACGGGGAGTGACGCAGCCGAACCGGCCGCCGCGGGGCCCGCCCGAGCAGTCCGTACGCGGCGGGCAGCTCGCACGTCAGCACCACCGCGTCACAGGGGACGCGCTCTCCGGAGGACAGGTGAACGGCCCGCACGCGGCCCGCCGAGCGTTCCAGCGTGCACACCTCGGCCCCCCAGCGCAGATCGGCACCGGCGTCCGCCGCGGCGTCGGCCATGGCGCGGGGGAGTGCGTGGATGCCGCCCTTCGGAAACCAGACGCCGGCCACGGTGTCCATGTACGCGATCACCGCGTAGGCCGCGAGGGCGCGGGCCGGGGCGACCCCGGCGTACAGGGCCTGGAAGGAGAAGACGCGGCGCAGGCGGTCGTCGGACAGGAAGCGGCCGATGCGGCCGTCCAGCCGTCCGAAGCCGCCCATCGCCGCCAGCCGGGCCAGATCCGGGTGCAGCAGTTGGAAGGGCGAGTCGAAGTTCGTGTCGATGAACTGGCGCATCTGCGCCCGGTACAGGCGCTCCAGCCACCGCCGCAGGTCGCGGTAGCCGGCTGCCTGCGCCGGTCCGGCGAAACGGCGCACCTCCGCCTCCATCGCCTCGCCGTCGGTGTGCACGTCGAGCGAGGAACCGTCCGCGAAGCACGCCCGGTAGGCCGGGTGCAGAGCCGTCAGCTCGACGCGGCGGTGGAGGCTGTCCCCCACCGCGGCGAACGCCTCGTCCGCCAGGTGCGGCATGGTCAGCACCGTGGGGCCGGTGTCCAGCTCGTAGCCGCCCAGTCGTACCCGTCCGGCCCGGCCACCGGGACCCGCGTCCCGTTCGACCACCGTGACCCGGCGGCCCGCACCCAGCAGGTGCAGGGCACAGGCCAGTCCGGACAGCCCGGCACCCACGACGACGACGTGGTCGGTCCGCCCCGGCACCCTCTTCACGCGGCCCCCTCCTCACCGTGCGGGGTCATGCCCGCCGCGCGCCCGGCCAGTGCCGCGAACTCGTGCCGCACGGCAGGGGACGCGCCGACGCGATCGAAGTGCGCGAGGCTCATGTCCGTCAGCTCCCCGATCTTCGCCTCCACCAGGTCCCGGGCGCCGGTGCGCTGCAGCGCTGACCGCACCTGCTGTACGGCCTTCTCGGACGTCGGGTCCGCATCCGGAGCCAGCGCCGCGGCGGCCTGGTGATCACCGGCTGCGTCGGCGAGCTGGACGGCGACGGCGAGGAGAAAGGTGAGCTTGCGGGAGCGCAGGTCGTCGTCGACCGGCTTGCCGGTCAGCGCCGGGTCGCCGAAGGCACCCAGGAGGTCGTCACGCAGTTGGAAGGCGAGCCCCGTGCAGCGGCCGGCTGCCCGCAGCGCGTCCAGCACGTGCTCGTCGGCTCCGGCCAGCGCTGCTCCCAGCGCGAGGGGCCGGGCGACGGTGTACAGCGCGCTCTTCAGTGTGGCGATGCTCAGTGCCTCCTCGACGCCGGAGGACCGGGCGGCCTGCGCGTACAGGTCGCGGTACTGCCCGGCCACCATCTCGGTGCGCATCGCCCGCCACTCCTCGTGCAGGCGCCGGCCGTGCCGCGTACCCAGTGCCGTCTCGGTCAGCAGGTCGTCCGCCCAGGCCAGAGCCAGGTCACCGGCGAGGACGGCGGCCGAGGTGCCGAAGGACTCCGCGGAGCCGCGCATGGCCGCGGCCCAGTGGCCGCGAGCGAGTTCGACGTGCAGGGCCGGTGCGCCACGGCGCTGCACGGAGCCGTCCATCACGTCGTCGTGCACGAGGGCGCATGCCTGGAGCAGTTCGAGGGCGGCACCCGTGCGCAGGACGGCTGTGGCGTCTCCCGAGCCACCTGCGGCGCGCCAGCCGCAGTGGGCGAACGCGGTGCGCAGGCGTTTGCCTCCCCGCCCGGCGAGCGTGACGAGGCGGCCGGCCAGCTCCCGCGCGAAGACGGGATCGACGGCACGGGAGTGGCGCAGTCTTTCCTCGAGTACCTGCTCGAGGACGGTGCCGACGGCTTTCGCTGCGTCGGTCGCGGTGAAAGGACCGTCGACGAGTCCGTCCGGTGGGGCCGCCGTCGGTGGCAGTCCAGGCATGCACAACCCCTTCTCGCTCCTCGTTGTCCGCACGGCACTGCTTCCGCCGGGCGCCCTGTCACGGATGCAGTGATTCCTGTCCGGTTCGGCACCACTTACCGGCCACCGTCACTTCAGCGGCTCAGCGACACACGGCACATGGCGGAGCGTCACCCCGCGGGCGTCCCGGCTTCCGGCACGTCCCCGTACCGGGGCATGCCGATGACGTCGGGGACCATCACCCTGTCTGGCCGGACGAAGCAGCGGTGGGACCAGTCAGTGACGGCGGCGGGGTTTCAGCGCGCTGGAGCGCGTGACCGGCGTGGACCATCAGCCGGGGGATGCGGTCGTCCGGACCGTGTCGGGCACCTGGGCGAGCACGTTGCGCAGGCGGTTCGCACGTACCGTTTCCCGTGTCCGGGTGCGCACGAAGCCCTCCACGCCGTCCAGCGGCGGCGACCGGCCCTCGCGCCATGCCCGGGACGGGGAGAGCAGGCTGTCGCTCATGACGGGGCCGGCGGCGAGGATGTCGTCCTCGTACGGACCGAACGTGCTCCCACCTGGCGTCGGGGCCGTGACGGGCTGCGTCGTCGACGTCGTCCTCGCGCGGCCGATTGAGGGCGACCGACCTGCAGGGGCGTGGAACACGGCGAAGTGGTCGGAGCCGGAGTGCGTCACCGCTCCCGGGGCGACGGCCGTGGTCACCGTCTCGTGCACCCGTGGGCGGCCGTCATGGGTGTGTGACCGTGACCGTGGCTGTCACGTGCCGACGGGTCGGCTCGGCGATCAGCCGTACCGCCTTCGCCGTCCGGTGGACGGTCACTGAACGCCCTCGCCGCCTGGGCGGGTGAGGTGACTCGGCCCGCTCCGATCACGGTGTGGCGGGCGCGGCCCTCCGCCGCGCCCACCACACCGGCTCCCCCTCGCAGCGGGCCTTGCGCCGTACCGTCAGCGCTGCATGGTCAGCAGGCCCGGACGGTAGGGCAGGAGGCCGTAATCACCCCCGGAGTCGGGACTGCGTCCCTGGTAGAGCAGCTGCAGGTGGCAGGGATCGACGGTCATGGTCTGGTCGGCAGTGGTGCGGATCAGTTCGCCGTGGCTGATGTCGTTGGTCCAGGTGGCGCCACTGTTGGCCTTGCCGGCGAAGGGATTGCTCTCGGTCGCGGCCTGGGGCGTCCAGGAGCCGTTCAGACTGGTGGCCGTGAACGAACGGAAGTACCGGCCCTGCGAGCCGATCGCCTCGACGATCATGAGGTAGCGGTTCTGGCCCTGCAGTTTGTAGACCTGCGGGGCTTCGAACAGGTTGTTCGTGGTGTCGCTCATGATCACGGTCGAGGACGAGCCGAAACTGCCCGGGAAGTTCCCGATCGGCATGCTCGCCCGGTAGATCCTGCCGTTGTCGCCCGCGAAGAACAGATACATGTTCGTGCCGTCACCGATGAGCGTCTGGTCGATGGGTCCCGTCCCGGAGCCGGAGATGCTTCCGGAGAAGAGCACCTGCTCGGACGACCAGCCGTTCGGGTTGGTGGGGTCGGTCGACGTCCGGTACGAGAAGGCGGTCCCGCCCCACTGGTAGGCGAGCACCCAGATGTTCTTCGGCGCGAAGTAGAAGAGCGTGGGCGCGACGGTGGAGTTCGACATCGCGTTCTGACGGGCCGATGCCATCTCCGACCAGTCGGTGAACAGGCCGAAGTTCATCGAACCCCACCGCGTCCCTGTGTCGTGCGTGGTCGCGTAGACGAGTTGCCGGCCGTCGTAGGGAGCGACCGTGAAGTCCTTGAGCGAGACCCACCCCTGCCTGGGCTGCGCCAGCGCGCTCGTCGACGTCCAGCGGTATCCCGACGGAAGCTCGCACGAGCCGGGGGCGTCGGCACCGACCTTGACGAGCCGCCACTGCTGGTTGGCGCCGCCCCAGTCGTCGTACTGGACGATGTTCGCGTTGTCGGCGGTGGAGGCGCCCTGCACTTCGAGGGCCTTGTTGCTGTGGCGCGAGATCAGCCGCACGTAACCGTCCGAGCTGTCGGCCAGCCGCCACTGCTGGTTGGCGGCGTTCAGGTCGGTCCACTGGACGATCGAGCCGCCGTTCGCGGTGGACCAGTTGTAGACGTCCAGCACCTTGCCCGAGTGGCGGGACCTGAGGCGGTAGTAGCCGTCACCGGAAGAGACGAACTGCCACTGCTGCTGGTTCTGGTCGTTCCTGGTCCACTGGGTGATGCGGGCGCCGTCGCCGGTCGCCATGTTGTAGACGTCCAGGGCCTTGCCGCTGTTGCGGTTGACCAGCACGTACGAGGCATCGGGGTCCACGGCCGCGGCCTCGGCGGGCTGAGCGCCGAGGAAGGCGGCCACCAGCAGCAAGGGCGCAAGGACCCCGAGTAAGCGTCTTGGACGGACCCATGACGCGTGGCGAAGCCACATTGGCAGGCCTCCTTGAGGGGGAGCGAGGTGACGCCGCTGGTCGGTGGGGCGGCAGCCTCGCGGGGGGAAGGAACGGGATCGAATGTTTCGAATGGCTTTCGACTCCGTGGCGTCACAAGTTAGGAAGACGGGGCCCTGCGGTCAAGGTCTGTCACCGGCCTGATGGCAAACGGGTCCGGGCCTCCGGGGGCGACATGCACGTGTTCCGGTGGGAAAACCTGAGGTGGCGTCGGGTGCGGCTGTTCGGCTCAGGGATCGGACCGATTCCGCAAGGGTTCGAAAGTTTCGTGCTCGCGTCGAAAAATCCCTCACTCCGAGGGGTTGACGAGTCCCTGCCAGCCCTCCACCATCCTGTTTGATGGATCGGCTACCGTTCGTAATATCGAACGGTCTTGTCCTGTACAGACCAGTACCGCACCACGAAGCCTCGCACGGCTGCTCGGCGGGTCGACGCACCACGGCGCCCGCGTCGAGCGTCGGCCGGTCCTGCTCGTCCGTGCCGGCCGACACCCTTCCGGGCGCCCGAGGCCGCGGTGTCCGGTGAGTCTGTCCTTCCTTCCTACCTTGGAGGCACATCCATGGGCTCTCGTGCCCTTCCCGGAGCCGCCGTCCGGCGCAAGCTCCGCGCGCTGCTGCCGACACTGCTCGTCGGCGCGCTGGGTGCGGTCGGCGTGCTGGCCGCGCCGCCACCCGCTCAGGCCGCCGAGAGCACGCTCGGCGCCGCGGCGGCGCAGAGCGGCCGCTACTTCGGCACCGCCATCGCCTCGGGCAGGCTGGGCGACTCGACGTACACGTCGATCGCGAACCGTGAGTTCAACATGGTGACGGCCGAGAACGAGATGAAGATCGACGCCACCGAACCGCAGCGTGGCCAGTTCAACTTCACCGCCGCCGACCGCGTGTACAACTGGGCGGTACAGAACGGCAAGCAGGTGCGCGGCCACACCCTGGCCTGGCACTCCCAGCAGCCCGGCTGGATGCAGAGCCTCAGCGGCAGCGCGCTGCGCCAGGCGATGATCGACCACATCAACGGCGTGATGGCCCACTACAAGGGCAAGATCTCCCAGTGGGACGTCGTCAACGAGGCCTTCGCCGACGGAAGTTCGGGGGCCCGACGGGACTCCAACCTGCAACGCACCGGCAACGACTGGATCGAGGTCGCCTTCCGCGCCGCGCGCGCCGCCGACCCGTCCGCCAAGCTCTGCTACAACGACTACAACGTCGAGAACTGGACGTGGGCCAAGACCCAGGCCATGTACTCCATGGTCCGGGACTTCAAGCAGCGCGGCGTACCCATCGACTGCGTCGGCTTCCAGTCGCACTTCAACAGCGGCAGCCCCTACAACAGCAACTTCCGCACCACCCTCCAGAACTTCGCCGCCCTCGGCGTCGACGTGGCCATCACCGAGCTCGACATCCAGGGCGCCCCGTCCACGACCTACGCCAACGTGGTCAACGACTGCCTGGCGGTCTCCCGCTGCCTCGGCGTGACCGTCTGGGGTGTGCGCGACAGCGACTCCTGGCGCTCGGGGGACACGCCGCTGCTGTTCAACAACGACGGCAGCAAGAAGCCGGCCTACACCGCCGTCCTCAACGCGCTCAACGGAGGCTCCACCACCCCGCCCGCGGACGGCAACACGCTCAAGGGCGTCGGTTCGGGCCGCTGCCTGGACGTGCCCGGCAGCAGCACCACCGACGGCACCCAGGTCCAGCTGTGGGACTGCCACGACGGCACCAACCAGCAGTGGACGTACACCGACGCCGGTGAGCTCAGGGTCTACGGCAACAAATGCCTGGACGCCGCCGGCACCGGCAACGGGTCCAAGGTACAGATCTACAGCTGCTGGGGCGGCGACAACCAGAAGTGGCGCCTCAATTCCGACGGATCCGTCGTCGGCGTCCAGTCCGGCCTCTGCCTCGACGCCGTCGCGGGCGGCACCGCCAACGGCACGCTGATCCAGCTCTACTCCTGCTCGAACGGCAGCAACCAGCGCTGGACCCGCGCCTGACAGACCTGCCCCGGTTGCGCGTGAGGGCCGGTCTTCACCCTGCCGAAGGCAGGGGCCCGGGTGCGGGCGGCCGGCCCGTCTCCGGAAGGGCCGTCACCTGGAGGCGGGCCGAAGAGGGTCGCGAGAACGCACCGAGTGGTGGCCGACTCGGCACGCGCGGCGCCACCACAGCGGCGGCCAGAGCGAGTACGAGGAGCGCCTCGCGCATCCCGGTGCCGGCTGACCGCCGGCACCGGACGCTTGTGGACCCGCTCGTCGGCGGACCGGCGAGCGGGTGCTCCCGAGGGCGCGGCAGCCCGGCGTCCTCGGGAGCACCTCGCGGGCGACACGCTGTCACTCGCGCTCGGGCGGAGTCACCGGCAGGTCCGGACGCCTGCTCAGCCCGCCCGCGCCACGACCACCTGCCCGGTGAGCTACAGGCCCGCCAGCACGGCCTCCACCTCGGCCTCCGCCTCGGCCGCGATCTCGGCTTCCGTCACGATGGCGTCCGCCGCCAGCATCTTGGCGTCGGCTTCCGCGATCAACGCGGAAATACGCACGATCAGTTGTTCTGCCGCCGGCGCCTTCTCCGGCGTGAGGAGTTGCGGCGCCACGACGGCCAAGACGGCTGCGACGGCCAGAACGCCGATGGCAACCTGCGCCTTTCGGCCTGCCGGCATGATGCCCTCCTTCCAGGCCACGTAGCGCCGCTGTGCCAGCAAGAACTCACGTCGCCCCCGGACCAGACTGCGCGCGGCGCGGCGGACGTCGCCGGCCCGTACCGAGGAGTCCAGCGCTGCGAGTGAGGCGAAGGCGTCGAGCCAGATGGTCTGTGGGGGGACGGGCCCGTTGAAGAGCTGGTTGGCCCAGTAGCCCGCAAACCCGGTGAAGGACGGCCGGTCGATCAGTTCGGCCTGGATCCGGTGATCGCCGGAGTAGTGGTCAAGCTGCCGCCGCAGCTTCTGTGCGCACTCGGCGAGTGCGGACAGCGCGCTTGCCTTCGCCTCGGTCTCCCGCGCGGGCTGTGGTGCTTCCTGTCGCCGGTTCTCACGGTCACGGCGGAAGACCTGGTAGAGGATCAATCCTTCCTTCCCCACCTGGTGCTCGGTGGCCGCGGTGCACAACACGCGATCGGGGTTGCCCTCCAGCGGCCCCAGGACATGGGGCGGGAACCACGTGGCGTGCACGCGGTTCCAGGGGCGTCCTCCGTGCTTGGCCTGGAGTGCTTCGGCGAGCCGATACTGATCGCCGAGCTGCCTCTGCCCTTCGTCCGCGTAGCCGGTGGTCTTGATCTCGTAGATCGTCCGGGCCTCGAAGTCGATGATGTCGGGCGCCCGTTGGCGCCGCACGCCGCGGAATTCCGCAAGAAAGTCTCCTGCGAATGCCGCGTCCGCCGCTCCGCGGGGGAGGGTGATCCCGGATTCCGGGTTCCCGCCGTAGAGGAAGTCGGAACCGACCAGGACCTGGCCACGCCGCCGCTTGTGCGCGGCCCGGTACGTCTGTTCCAGCAGACGGTTCGCGGGGCCGTAGATCGTCTGTGGCGCTGCGCTCTCGGGCTGCCAGTACGGCGGCGCCGGACACGCCCCGTCGGGGTGGAGCTGGACGGTTCCGGCCTCGGGCGCCTGCCGGATCTCCGGCAAGGGCCCCGCCGTGTCGATCAGGTCGGCGACCCGGTGTGCCTCTCGCTCGGTCGCGGCGTCGGAACGGCCCACCCGCCTCGGCGCTCCGGTGATCCCGCGCTGCTGACGTACGTGCGCGAGCTCGTGAGCGAGGAGCAGGCGTCCCGATGCCGTGCCGGGCGCGAACCGGCCCGGCGCGAAGACGATCGAGGTGCCGGAAGTCAGCGCGGTGGCTCCCAGCGCCCGTGTCGAGACCGGATCGCTGTACACCCGGACATCGCTGAAGTCGTCGCCGAAGCGAGTATTGGCCCAGGCCAGAGTGACGGGGTCGAGCGCCGCGCCGCCCGTCCTGGCAGCCTGCGCGACCGTCCGGGCGAGACCGTCGGCGGACCGCCGCGCGTCGGTTGTTGCGCGCTGCCGTACGGCGCGGAGGGTGGCCGGGACATGGTGCAGACCCACATGCCCATCGTCCTGCCGATCCCGCGCGACGGCAACGTGGGGGATCAGGGCACACCGAAGCATGCCGGCAAGCCGGAACCGCACGGACTCGTCCGTCCCGAGCGGCCGACAGCCCGTCCGGGAAGCCCGGCACCACGGGCCGTCCCGTCGGCGATACCGCCCCTTCCGAGGAATCTGCTGATCAGCCCAAACGCATCACCCCATCGCGGGACACACCTCTTCGACGCGCTGCCACCACCGGGCAACCCGTTTACCTTTCGAGAAGGATCTTCGGACTGCGTCATTCACCGTTCGTGCCTGCGTGGCCGCCTCGGCCCACCGGATCACCCGTCGGCAGACGGTCCGGGGAAGCGGCGTGTCCGGGCTGGAGAGAAGAGGCTTCCATGCCTGTGAATCCCACCTATCCCGGCGTCTACATCGACGAGGTCAAGAGCGCGGTCCGGACCATCACCGGGGTCCCGACCGCTGTCGCCGCGTTCGTCGGATACGCGCCTCGCGGGCCGGTGGACCGACCGGTGCACATCACCAGCTGGGCGGATTACGAGACCGTCTTCGGCGGGCTGCACCAGGACAGCCCGTTGAGCTACGCCGTCTATCAGTTCTACCTGAACGGCGGCAGTGAAGCCGAGATCGTCAGGCTGGTGGGCGAGGCCGTCCATGTGGCGCTCCCGATCGGCCGCACCCCGCGGGCGGTCGGCGGTTCCCCCGCGGTGCCCGCCGACGAGTCCGCCCCCGAGTCCCCGGCCGAGCCGGGAGACAGGGCTCACGAGACCACTCGGCCGACGCGGTCCCGCAGGAGACCCGGCCTCCTGGCCGCCAGTCCCGGTTCCTGGGCGCTGAAGCTGCGCGCTCGGGTCGACTACGAAACCGGTGACGACACGGAGACTCGCGGTGGTGAACGCAAACTGTTCAACCTGACCGTCCGCGACACCGGAACTGGCATCGAAGAGAAATATCTCAACGTCAGCATCGAGAGTGACAGTCCGCGGAGTCTCACACACGTGCTGGCCATGTCACGGCTGGTCAAGGTGGATCCGGACAATCCCATCGTGGAGCTGCCCGAGCAGAACGACGAGCCGGAACGAGCCGGCGTCGACCCGTTCGCCGACGGGAGCCAGGGCGCGGGAGGACCGCTCGAATGCTTCACCGTTCCCCTCCACGACGGCACGCATCTCGACACGATGCCCGAGCTGCGGAATTACAAGGGCGAAGAGAGCGACAAAACGGGCCTCTATCAACTACTCAAAACCGACATCTTCAATGTGCTCTGTCTGCCCGGCTGCCATGACCATCTCGACAACCCGCAAGATGTGAGAGCGCTCCACGACATGGCGGTCGGACTCTGCGCAGCCCGGCGCGCCATCCTCCTGGTCGATCCGCCGGGGGAGTGGACCCGGAGCTCCGTGGGCTCGCCCTTCTCCATCGACGTGGTCGCGAAAGGGCCGGAAGGAACGCCGAGCCTTCCCTCCGGCGCCTCCACGAAGAACGCCGCGCTCTACTTTCCGCGGATCGTCGCGCCGGATCCGCTCCGCCAGGGGACGGCGAGGGCGTTTCCGCCCTGCGGCGTCATGGCCGGCGTTCTCGCGCGGACCGACGCGCAACGCGGTGTGTGGAAGGCGGCCGCCGGCACGGACGCCTCGCTCAACGGCGTCAGCGATCTGGAGGTGCCGCTCACCGACCTGGAGAACGGTCGGCTCAACCCCCTCGGCATCAACTGTCTGCGGCGGCTGCCGGCCGTGGGACCGGTGGCCTGGGGCGCGCGCACGATGCGGGGAGCGGACCGGCTCGCCGACGAATGGAAGTACCTGCCGGTGCGCAGGCTCGCCCTGTTCGTCGAGGAAAGCATCTTCCGCGGGACCCAGTGGGTGGTCTTCGAGCCCAATGACGAGCCGCTCTGGGCATCGATCCGGCTCAACGTGGGGGCGTTCATGAACTCGCTGTTCCGCGCGGGTGCCTTCCAGGGGCGTACGCCCCAGCAGGCGTACCTGGTCAAGTGCGACCGCGAGAACAACCCGCAGAACGACATCGACCGCGGGATCGTCAACGTCCAGGTCGGTTTCGCCCCGCTGAAACCGGCTGAATTCGTGATCATTCACATTCAACAACTCGCGGGGCAGATCGAGGTCTAGGAGGACGAGCGATGCCGGAAATCACGCGCCGGGATCCTTTCAAGAATTTCCGGTTCCGGGTGAAGTTCAGCGGATCCACCGAATATATCGCGGGAATCAGCAAGGTCAGCGGGCTGAAGCGGACCACCGAGGTCATCAAGCACCGTGACGGGGGAGATCCGGGGAGCAGTCACAAACTTCCCGGCCGAACCGAATACGAGGCCATCACACTGGAGCGTGGCTGCACCGTCGACACCGCGTTCGAGGAATGGGCCAACAAGGTGTGGAGCCTGCGGAACTCGGCAGGAGGCCTGGAGACATCGCTCAAGGACTTCCGCCGCGATCTGATCATCGACGTGTTCGACGAGGCCGGTCAACAGGTGCTCTCCTACTCCGTCCACGACTGCTGGGTCTCGGAATACCAGGGCCTGCCAGATCTCGACGCCAACGCCAACGGCGTCGCATTCGAGAGCATCAAGCTGGAGCACCACGGTTGGGTACGGGAGCGCACGAACCCGCCGCAGCAGCCGCAGTTCAGCGACACGGCGTCGGGCTGACTCGATGGGACCGGAGCTGACCGAGACACAGGTGCTGCACCTGTGGGAGACCGGGGCCGGGCACGCGCCGCCCGCCCGCGCTCTCCTGCTCGCCGAGACGGTTGCGCCCCCCGGCGAAGATGTCGGCGACCTCCCACTGTCCGAGCTGAACGCGCTGCTCCTCGACCTGCGCGAGGGATCCTTCGGCGCCGCCCTGCCCTGCGCGGCCGACTGCCCGAACTGCGACGAGCCTCTCGAGGTCACGGTCACCGCGGACGAACTGCGAGCGCCCGGCCGACGGAACATCCCGGGCCCGAGTCGCGCCCCGCTCACACTCCGGGCGGAGGGGTACGAGGTCGTGTACCGCCCGCTCACCGGTCGTGACCTGCTGGCCATCGACCCCGCGTCTCCCGAGGCCCGCCGCGTCCTGCTCAGCCGCTGTGTGCTCGCCTCGGAGCCCGGAGGGGACCCCCTGCCGGAGAAGGTCCTCGAAAGGATCGCGCAGCGCCTCGCCGACGTCGATCCAGGGGCCGACACCGTTCTCTCGCTCGCCTGTCCGTACTGTCGCCACCCATGGGCCGCCGCGCTCGATGTCGCCGCATACCTGTGGGCGGAGGTCGAGGGGTGTGCGCGCCGGCTCCTCCATGAGGTTCACACGCTCGCCCGCGTGTACGGATGGTCCGAGTCGGAGGTCCTGGCCGTGAGCCCGGCCAGGCGCCGTTTCTACCTGGAGGCGACCGCGGGATGAGCGATTTCGTCGGCCGGCTGCTACGGGAGCCCGGCCCGAGGCTGCGGCCGCTGCTGCCCCACGTGTTCGACGCGATGGCGCCGCGCCTGCGGACGGGCGGCGAAGCAGTACCCCGGGCGTTCGTCGAACAGCAACCACCGGCGCGAGACGCCCAAGAACCCTGTGCTTCCGCGGTGTCGGCGCCGGGACGAGACCCGCACTCACTGCACACACCAGGACGGACGGCGGGAGCACAGCCCGGTCAGGAGCCCGGACCGAAGACAGCGCCGGAAGCGGAGCAGGACTCACGGGCGGCGATGCCACCCGGTGCGGGACCCGACCGACGTCTGCCCAGGTCGCCGTCCGGCAGCATGGACGTCAGCGAAGCCTTGCCCGCCCCTGATGTTCCGGCCGGCCGCCCTCGGTCCGACACCGCCCCGCCGCACTCACCGACTCGGCGGGCCGAATCAGGGCGGCCTGACGGCAACCGCTCGTCCGCGCCCGAGATCCGGCTCCGCCGGCATCTCCCGCCGACACCGGGGGAAGCCGGCGAGCCGGGGCCGGACGCCCCACCCACGAAGTCGAGCACCCGGACGCCGGGCATGCACACGAGACCGACGAAGCCGCCCGTGGCGGACACTCCCGTGCGACCGGCCACCACCCCGGGAGCGGCCACCGAGCCGGGTACGGCCGACACAGAGGACCGCAAGGCCGCCGCAGAGCCGCAGAACGGCCTCGCACCGACGCCGGTGAACGGCGCGCAGCGTGCGGACCGCAGCGAGGTCGCCGCACACAACGAGAGGCCTCCTCGTACAGTCACGACATCCCCCCGGAGCGTCGGGCCCTCGCTTTCCGGCGAGCGCGTCCCACCGGCTGGCGCGGAAACGCCCCGAGCCGTCCTCCCCGCAGCCAGCCGTTCGGGGCCGGCCCCGTCAGCCCGACCTGAAGCGCCGAACGGCCTCGTCCACCCTTCCCACCCGGTACGACCCGTGATCACCACCCCGGCCCCTGCCGCACCGCCCTGGGACGGGCGGGCCCTCGCCGGACCGGAGGCCGCCGAAGCGGTCGTACGCATCACCATCGACCGGCTCGAGGTCCGGGCGGCTCCTCAACCGGCAGCCGCCGCACCCTCCTCCCGTCGGCGTCCCCGGCTGGGCCTCGACGAATACCTCCGGGGGCGTTCGTGAGCGATGCCCTCGCGGTAGCCGCCGTGACGGAGACCCTTCGGGCCATCCTGCAAGGCGCGGTGGGACGCATGGTCCCCGGAGCCGTCGTGACCACCCTGCCCCCTGACGAGGCGCTCGCGGAGCGCCCCGCCGCCGGACTCAACCTCTTCCTCTACGCGACGTCGGTCGACGGCGGGTGGCTCAACGGCGATCCGGACGGCATGCGCCCCGGCGAGAGCCGTCGGCCCATGCTCCCGCTCGCCCTGCGCTACCTGGTCACCCCGTACGCGAACGCAGACTCCGGCGCTTCGGCCGCCGACCGCCTTCTCGGCGTCGCGATGGCCGCCCTGCACGACCACCCCGAACTCAGTCCGGCCGACCTAAAGTCCGCCGCTCGCTTCAGCAACCTCCACCAGCAGCGCGAGCGGGTGAGAATCACCCACGTTCCCCTCGGGGTGGAGGACAACTCCAAGCTGTGGGCGGCGTTACAGAGCCAGTACCGTACGTCCGTCGCCTACGAGGCCCGCGTCGTGCTCATCGAGAGCGCGCAACCCGGACGAGCCCCCCTGCCGGTCGTACGCCGCGGCGAGGACGGCCGGGGCCTCCCGGCCGCCGCCGGCGCCGCGGGCTGGTGGCCGGCGCTGACCGCGATCACGGTGCCGGTCGTACTGCCCGGGCACGACCTGATCCTCACCGGGAACGGACTCGATGCCGGGGCTCCGTCGCTCCGGCTCACGCACCCCTTCCTCGGCGATCGCCTCGTCTCCGACGTCCGGAACGCCGGCGGCACCGAGGTCCGTGCCGCCATCCCCGAGGACCTTCCCGCGGGCACCTGGTCCGCGACGCTGCTGCTCACGACGCCCGACGGCAGCGAACGGAGCACCAAGGCACTGCCGGTGAGCATCGCTCCGAGAATCGTCAGCAGCCTGCCGTTGTCCGTCGAGCGCGATGCCGCAGACGCGGTGTCGATCGAGGTGATGTGTGCGCCCCCGGCGCATCCCGACCAGCGCGTCGAACTGCTCCTGGGGGAACTGCCGGTACCGGCGGAGCCGTTCGGCCAGGTCACTCGTACGCTCCGCTTCCGAGTGACCGGCGCACGGCCCGGACGGTACGCGCTGCGGTTGCGGGTCGACGGTGTGGACAGCCCGCTGCTCGACACTGACTCCGCCGAACCGCGATTCGCGGCCGCCACGGCGGTGGTCGTGACATGACATCCGCTTCCGCCTGCGGGCCCGACGATCCGGCAGGTCCCCAGCCGATGCCGGGCTCCCCATCGTCACAAGGCCGCGCGGACGACTGGGAGAAGGACAACAACCGGTATCTGTCGGCCGCGCTCGCATGGCTGCGACAGACGCTGTGTGCGCACATCGAGAAGCGGTCCGAGCCCGACGCCCCGACCGGCACCGAGGAGGGACTGAGGGCGGCCGCACAGGAGATGGAAGACGCGGCGCAGGCCCATCCCCCTCCCGCCCTGATCAGTCTCGGGGCTCTCCTCGGGCTCTCAGAGTTCGAACGACACACGCTGCTGCTCTGTGTCGCCCCGGAGCTGGACCCCTCGATCGCTGCCCTGTGCGGTGAGGCTCAGGGCCACCTCTCGCTGTCCGGCCCCACGTTCGGGCTTGCGCTGTCCCTCTTCCCGGGTCCCGCCTGGGACGTCATGTCCCCCTGTCGAGGGCTGCGGTTCTGGAGGCTCGTGGAGGTCGGAGGCACCGCCGAACAACCCCTCGTCACCCGGCGGTTGCGCGCCGACGAGCGGATCGTGAACCATGTCAAGGGACTCGACTACCTCGACGACCGGCTCGAACCCTTGCTCACCCCCGTCGAGTCGCACGTCACACCGGTGGGTCCCGCGCCGTACCGGCACGTCGCGGAGAAGGAGATCGCGGCGCACTGGAGCAAGGGATCCGCCTGGACCGGGGTCCGGCAGCCTGTCATCCAACTCCTGGGCACCGATCCGGAGAGCAAGCAGTCGGTCGCCGCGCAGTCCGCCGCCGGACTCGGTCTGTTGCTGTACCGGCTGCCGGCCGGACAGTTGCCCGAAGATTCCGCCGATCTCGAGACCATCGCGAAGCTCTGGCAGAGAGAGGCCCTGCTCCTTCCCCTCGCCCTCTACCTTGACGCGGACGACGTCGAACCCGACGTCACGCCACACGAGCACGGTGCCTGGTCCGTGGGGCGCTTCCTGCGGCGGAGCGGAGGCCCGTGCTTCGTCGCGACCCGGGAGCCGCGGTCCGACGTCCCGGCTCCGACGCACGCTGTGGACGTCGCACCACCGCCGGTCGACGAACGGGCTGCCGCGTGGCGAACGGTGCTCCCGCCGACGGACGCGGATCGTCTGGCCGGGCAGTTCGCGCTGGATCTGTCCGCGATCCAGGAGATCGCGACGGCATCGGCCGCCGACCCCGACGCCGCGTGGCGTTCGTGCCTGTCGCGCACCCGGCCGCGCCTGGGCGCCCTGGCGCAGCGTCTGGAGCCGAAGGCCACCTGGGACGACATCGTGCTGCCCGCCCGGGAGACGGCCCTACTGCGGCAGATCGGCGACCAGGTGGCGCTGCGCTGCACGGTCTACCACCATTGGGGCTTCGCCGAGCAGCACCATCGGGGACTGGGGATCAGTGCGCTGTTCACCGGTCCGAGCGGCACAGGCAAGACGATGGCGGCCGAGGTCCTCGCACGGCATCTGAACCTCGACCTGTACCGAGTCGATCTCTCGGCAGCCGTCAGCAAGTACGTCGGGGAGACGGAGAAGAACCTGCGCCGGCTGTTCGACGCGGCCGAACCGGGCGGCGCCATTCTCTTCTTCGACGAGGCCGACGCGTTGTTCGGCAAGCGCAGCCAGGTCAGGGACTCTCACGACCGGTACGCCAACATCGAGGTCAGCTATCTGCTGCAGCGCATGGAGGCGTATCAGGGACTGGCGATCCTGGCCACGAATCTGAGGCGGTCACTGGACACCGCGTTCCTTCGGCGGCTGCGGTTCGTCGTTCCCTTCCCGTTTCCCGACACCGCGCAACGCCGTGAGATGTGGGCACAGGTCTTCCCGCGGTCGGCCCCGGTCGACTCACTCGACCTGGACCACCTCGCCGGGCTGCCGCTGAGCGGCGGAATGATCCGCAACATTGCGCTCAATGCGGCGTTCGCGGCGGCTGCTGAGAGCACCGCCATCGGGATGGAGACGGTGCTGGCAGCCGCGCGCACGGAGCTGAAGAAGGTGGAGATGCCACTGTCCGAGGGCGACTTCGTCTGGCACGGCTCCGCGGGAGTGACGCCGTGAGAATCGAGCTGCACATCGGACGACTGGTCTTCGACGGAATCACCCCCGGCTCCCCCGCGGCACTGCGTACCGCCCTGGAATCCGAACTCGTCGACCTGCTGTCCGGCGACCCGGTCACCCCTCACCAGGACCACCACCTGCACCGCGCCACCCCGCCGCCGATCTCCACCACGGAGGATTCCGCCCTTCTCGGACGCCGGATCGCCCGTGCGGTCCACGGCACGCTGCGCCTGCCACGAGGAGGTACCGGATGAGGAAGGGAGTCGGAACGCCGTACCCGATGCCGGTGGTGCCACGGAGAGAGGGCGGGCCCTGATGAGCACGCCCACCCCGCTCCGCGGAGGATTCGTCTTCCTCGACCCTGCCCAGGGGCGCGTCCTGCGTGTGGCACCGTTCCAGTACAACCCCGACACGCTCACCCGCACCCTCCAGCCACGGACCGCCGGGGGCGATGCGGGGGACCGGCTGGAGGCATTGCGGCTGAAGGGACCGCCGCAGGAGACGCTCAAGATCGACGCGGAGTTCGATGCGGCAGATCAGCTGCAGCTGGTGACCGGTACGGCGCCCACGGCGGGCGCTGGGCTGTTCGGGGCATTGTCCGCGTTGGAGACGGCGGTCTGTCCGAGCAGTGCCCAGTTGACGCACGAGAATGACATGGCGTCCCAGGGAATGCTGCAGATCGCTCCGGCGGAGGCCCCCCTGACGGTGCTGGTGCTCGGGCGGCGCAGGGTCCTCCCCGTGCGCATCACGGATCTCACCGTCACGGAGGAGGCGTGCGACGGGGAACTCAACCCCATCAGGGCCAAGGTCGGTCTGTCCGTCCGCGTCCTCACCGTCGACGATGTCGGCTTCTCCCACAAGGCGGGGGCGCTCTACATCCGATACCAGCAGAGCAAGGAGCGGTTCGCGGCACTGATCGGGCAAGGCCCGGGAGCGGTCGGCTACACCGGGATCTGAATCGCGACGGGACGTCTCCGAGAGGCATTGATGTTCGACCCCACCAGCCGGTACCACGGCATCGCCACAGCGACCCTGACCACACCTGACGGACGGACCGTCATGTACGTGCGGCGTCGATTCCTGCCTCAGCCCGGGGACCTGCTGTCCGTCGGCGTACAGGTGGTCGAACCCGGCGACCGGCTGGACCGGATCGCGGCCAGGCAGTACGGCGATCCGGAGCAGGCGTGGAGGATCGCCGATGCCAATGGGGCGATGCGACTCGACGATCTCACGGCGGAGCCCGGCCGCCGGCTGCGGATCGCTCTTCCCGCCGGCCCGCCCGGGAGCCCCGGCACGGTCCCGACCCGGACGCCCTCATGACGCGCAGCCTTCAACTCATGCTTCTCATGGGTCATATGGTTCCGGTGCCGGCTCCGCCCCTTCTCGTCGACGCCCTGCAGTCCGTGCAGGTCACCTCGTCCAGCGATGCGGCGAGCGGCTTCCAGCTGGTGTTCGCCGTGAGCAAGCGGTCGGTTCTCACCGAGGTGATGCTGCCCTCGGGGCTGCTGGATCCCCGGACCCGTGTGGTCGTGGCGGCCGTGGTCGCGGGAGTGCCACATGTCCTCATGGACGGAGTGACCACGCGTCAGGAGATGAACCCGGGCAAGTCGCCGGGCAGTTCGACCCTCACACTGACCGGTGAGGATCTGTCCCTGCTCATGGACCTCGAGCATGTCGAACGCTCCTACCCCGGACTGCCGCATGATCTGCGCGCAAGCCTGGTGTGCGCCGGATACGCACAGTACGGGATCGTTCCGCTGGCCGTCCCGCCCGTGATCAGCAGCGTTCCGAACCCGACCGTGGAAGTCCCCGTACAGTCCGCCACCGACCTCGCCTATCTGCGCGCGCTGGCCACGGACGTCGGCCACGTCTTCTTCATCGAACCCGGCCCCGTTCCGGGAGCGAGCATCGCCTACTGGGGGCCGGAGGTGCGGGTCGGTCTGCCGCAGCCGGCGCTCACGGTCGACTCCGGCACGGCGGACAACGTGGAATCGCTGAGCTTCAGCCTCGACGGGTTGTCGCACACCCGGTACACGGCTCGGTTCGTCGAACCCGTCGCCAAGACCGAGCAGACCGTTCCGGCCCCCGACGTCGGTCTGCTCCACCCGCCTCTCGCCCTGCGCCCGGTACCGGCTCTGCGCGAGGAACCACTGACCGGACAGACCGGCAGGTCACTCGCGGAGACTCTGTTGGGCGGACTGGGCCGTGCCGCCCGGTCCGCCGACGCCGTGACCGGTCAGGGCGAGCTCGACGTCCTGCGCTACGGGCACGTGCTGCGCTCCCGCCGACTCGTGGGGGTGCGCGGCGCGGGCCTGACGTACGACGGCCTCTACTACGTGCGCAGTGTCACCCATGACATCTCCCGCGGCGCGTACAAGCAGAGTTTCACTCTCACCCGCGACGCCCTCGTCTCCAGCCTGCCGGTGGTGGTTCCGTGAGGGCATCGTCCGTGAAGAAGTGGCACGGCCTGTACCAGGGCGTGGTGGTGTCCAACGTGGACCCCGGCGAGCTGGGCCGGCTGCTGGTCCGGGTACCGGAGGTCCTCGGGGACGACACGAGCGTCTGGGCCACCCCTCTGTCGCCGCTGGCGGGGACCGCCAGCGGCATGTACGTCGTCCCGCTGCCGAACTCCGGGGTGTGGCTGCAGTTCCTCGACGGCGATCCCAACCGGGCCGTGTGGACCGGCTTCTGGCGCGGCGGCACAGACGACGTGCCACTCGCCGCGAAGTCGACTCCACCCGGAGTCCCGCAAATCGTACTCGCCACGCCGTCACACAACGCCCTCGTCATCAGTGACCAGAGCGGTCCGGCCGGCGGGGGCGCCATCACCTTGCAACTCCACGGCACGGCTGGGCCGTTCATCAGAATCGACGAGACGTCCATCGAGATCTCGTGCGGCCCCGGCCGCGCCAGCATCGTGCTCGACGGAACGCGGGTGCACATCAACGGCGACGCGCTGACGGTGCTGTGAGGAGGAAGGAATGCCGGGACTGATCCTCCACAGCGGCGCCACGATGACGTGCGCCCACCAAGGGCCCGCGAACCCTCCAGCACCGGCCCAACAGCGGGTCCTCGTCGGCTCACAACCCGTCGCCACGACAGCGGACACCTTCGTCGTGCTCGGCTGCGCCTTCCCAGCGGCCTCCTTGGGAGCGCCGCCCTGTACGAGCATCCGGTGGACCCAGACCTCCACCCGGGTCCTGGTCAACGGGCTGCCGGTGCTGCTCCAGCCGACTCCGCCCCCGAGCACGGGCGCCGGCGTGGGTGTCGGCACACCGCCCAGCCCACCCGTCGTCCAGGCCATGCAGCTACGGGTGCGAGGGACGTGACCACGATGCACATCGACTTCCCGTACGACGTCGACGCGAGTGGCCGGACTTCGGCGACCAGGTACGCCGACCATGTTCGCGGCATGGTCGAGCAGGTGCTCTTCACCACCCCCGGTGAACGGGTGAACCGGCCGGACTTCGGCTGCGGTCTGCTCGACCTCGTGTTCGCCCAGAACGGCCCGGAACTGGCCGCGGCCGTCGAGATGACCGCACAGGCCGCCCTCCAGCGCTGGCTCGGCGACCTGCTCACCGTCGAATCCCTGACGGTCAGGGCCGAGGAGTCGACGCTGGCGGTTTCGGTGAGCTACGTACTGACGGCGACCGGAGAGAGCATGAACGTGCTCCTGCGCGGGGGGACATCAGCATGAGTGTCCGTCCGCTCAGTGACGGCGAGCGGCGACGCGCCGCAGTGCGGGCAGCCGAGCTGGCCGGCATCGACAGTGTGTCGGTCTCCTCCGACCGGCGCAGTCTCACCGTCCTCTTCTTCGGCACGCTCCCCGAGGGGCTGGACGAACACAGCTTCCGCGTCGAGGGCGGACGGCGGGGCCACGGCGTCCGCGTCGTCTCGGTCACCGGCACGGCCGACCTGGCGAACTGCCTCACCCTCGAACTCGACCGGCCGGGCGAAGGGTTCGACTACCGGCTCCGCGCCCTCGGGCAGGGCTTCGACCGCTGCTACGACAGTCGCGCCTTCTCGTTCCGGCAGGCCGCCCCCGAGACGGCACCCCCGAGGCCGACCGACGGGACCGGTCCGCCGCCCCCGCACCCGGCACCCGCCATCGACTACCTCGCCAAGGACTACGCCAGTTTCCGCCGGCTGCTGTTCGAACGACTGGCCCTCACCATGCCGGAGTGGACCGAGCGGCACGCACCCGACCTCGGCGTCACCCTCGTGGAACTCCTCGCGCACGTCGGCGACCAGCTCAGTTACCAGCAGGACGCCGTCGCGACCGAGGCGTACCTCGACACGGCCCGGCTACGGACCTCCGTACGACGCCATGCCCGCCTGGTCGACTATCCGATGCACGACGGGTGTGCGGCCCGGACCTTCGTCTGCGTCGAGACCAGCGAGCAGCTGACCCTGTGCCTGGACGATCTCGCCTTCACCGCCTTCCCGCCGGACCGTATCCCACAGTCGGGCGCCGTGCTCCCGGCGGAGCTCCTGACAGCCGGCCACCCTCTCGTGTACCGGCCGCTGGAACGGCGGACCGTCGTGCTGCGCCCCGAGCACAACAGCATCGGCCTGTGGACGTGGGGCGATCAGGACTACTGTCTGCCCGCCGGCACCACCCGGGCCACGCTGCTGGATGCCCGGCCCCGGGACGCGGGAACGGACCGCCCGCTGCTGCTCGCCCCCGGCGATGTGATCGTGTTCGAGGAGATCGCGGACCCCTGGACCGGCAGCGAGTCGGACCGCGACCCGAACCACCGGCAGGCCGTGCGCCTCACCAAGGTCACCCGGAACAGCGACGCGCTCTACGACACCAAGGTGCTCGAGGTCGAATGGGCCGACGAGGACGCGCTCACCTTCCCCTTGCGCGTCACCGCCCGCGGCGGCCCCGACCGCGATCACACGAACGTGGCCGTCGCCCGTGGCAACGTGATTCTCGTCGAGCACGGCATCGAAAACACCTGGGGCCCCGGAAGCCTCCCGGAAACGATCGAAGGACCCGCCGTACGCGGCTCCGAGCAGAGCTGTCCCGGTACGGTCCCCGGGCACACCGGCCGTCGTTCCGTGTCGATGCCGGCAGGTACCCAGGTCACCTGGGCCGAGCCCTATCCTCGCCCGGCAGCAGTCTCCGCCGGGCAGAGCCGGCAGCTGTCCCTGCTGGCGGCTCGCGCACGGGCGCGGCTGGAGAACCTGCGGCAGTCGGACGGGCCGCTGTCCTCGGCCGATCTCCGCTTCCTCGAAACGCTGTTCGAGGCGGACGTTCTCGGCGGCCTGCGCGGTGACCGGAGTTCACGACCAGGCCTCGCCGGCTTTCTCCGGCGCTTCGACGCCTACCTGGACCGCAAGCTGCGCCGACTCGAAGCACTCGCCGCACGGGCCCGGTCCGGCTACGTGCTCGACCGGGCCGACATCGGCTGGGAGCTCGCGCGGACCTGGGGGGAGGACGCTCCGTGGCTGATCGACCCGGACAATCCCGTGCTGCACGGTCCGGCGTCCGCGGCCATGCGTCCGGACCCCCGCGAGGCCGTTCCCGCCGTTCGGCTCCGGGCGGCCGGCAGCCGCGGCGAGGCCTGGACACCACGTCGCGACCTGCTGGCCAGCGGCCCCCGCGACCGCCACGTGGTCGGCGAGACCGATGAGGCGGGTCGGTTGCATCTCCGTTTCGGGGACGGCCGTTGCGGAGTCGCCCCCCTTCCAGGACAGCAACTCCTCGCCTCCTACCGCACCGGCAACGGCCGGGCCGGTAACGTCGGCAGCGAAGCCATCAACCGGATCTCCTCCCGGTCCACATCGCTGGACGGCGTCATCCGGGTGCGCAACCCCCTGCCGGCGAGGTGCGGTGTCGATCCCGAACCCGTTCAGCAGGTACGACTGGCCGCACCGCGTGAGCCGTACCGCAAGCTACTCAGGGCCGTCACGGCCGAGGACTACGAGACTCTCGCCGGCCGGCACCCGGGAGTCCAGCGGGCCGCCGCCGTCCTGCGGTGGACAGGCGGCTGGTACGAAGCGGACGTCGCGCTCGACGCCGAAGGCACCTCCGACCCGCCGGACAGGCTGTCGGAGGACGTGCGTCTGGCCCTGCACAGGTTTCGCCGCATCGGCCATGACGTAGTCACCGGACCCGCACGCCGGGTCCCTCTCGACGTGGCCCTGACCGTCTTCGTCGACCCCGATCACCTGGCCGGCCATGTCCGTCAAGCCCTTCTGCGGGTACTGCTGCCCGGCCCGCAGCCCGAGGGAGGCCGGGGCTTCTTCGATCCCGACGCCCTCACCTTCGGCACACCGGTACGGGCGAGCGCGCTGGTCGCCGCGGTGGCCGGGATCCCCGGCGTCCGGCACGCCGAGGTGACGCGGCTGCGCCGGCTCCACCGTTTCCCCGGGAGCGGTGCGGGTCCTGGCCCGGACGTCCCTCCCTCCGGTGTGCTGAGGCTACGTCCCCTGGAGATCGCGCGACTCGACGGCGACTCCTCCCGGCCGGAGAACGGCTGGCTGACCCTCGACCTGCGAGGAGGACGATGAGCCCCTCCCCTTGCCGGTGTGGCAGCTGCCCCGGCAATCGCCCGGCCACCCCCGCACGTATCTGGAACCGGCCCGCTCTGCCGATGCTGCGGTACCGCGCGGGCACCTACGACCAGTTCCTGAGGTCGATGCTCGCCGGATCGGCCCTCGCAGGCAAGGCGTCGCCCGGAGCGCTCACCACACGGGAACCCGACGACCCGTCCATCGCCCTCATGGAGGGCTGGGCCCTGATCGCCGACATCCTGACCTTCTATCAGGAACGGATCGCCAACGAGGGCTACCTGCGCACCGCCACCGAGCAGGAGTCACTGGTCAGGCTCGGACGGCTGGTCGGCCACCGGCCCCGCCCACCGCTCGCGGCCGGTACCTTCCTCGCCTACACCCTCGACGCCGGCACTCGCTGCACCATCCCGGCCGGATCGCAGGTGAGAAGCACTCCGGCGCCCGGAGGGCTGCCCCAGGTGTTCGAGACCGCGGAGGACCTCGACGCCCGCGCCGAATGGAACCGAATCCCGGTCCGCGCGACCGACCCCGCCTCGATCGGTCCCGATGAGGCCGAGGCCATGGGCAAGCTCGAACTCGACGGTGTCCAGCCCAACCTCGGCGCCGGTGACCGTCTGCTGTTCACGTTCGGCGACCCCAGCCGGAACCTCGTCCGCATGGTGGAGAGCACCCGACCGGATCCGTACCGCGGCCGGACCACCGTACTGCTGGACACGGCGGGTTCTGGTTCTGCACGTCAATTGCAGCGCGCGGTACAGGCCCTTCGCGAGGACGTGGACAAGACCGTGCGCAGACCCCAGCCGTCCACACCGTTCACGGACTTCCTGCGGGTGCTGCGCGACATTCTGCACGCCGGTGACATCCTCCGGGATCCGGACGCCTTGGCCGAAACACTCGACGACAAGCTGCAGTCGTTCCGCGAGCGCATCTCCGGCGCGGAGGCCGACGCGGCGCAAGCCACCGAACTGCTCGACAAGGTGGCAGCCCGGGTCACGGCAGTCCGAACCGCCGCCGAAGCCGTGACGTGCCCATCCGCGGACACGGTCGGTGAGCCCTCCCCGGTCGGTTCCGGTGGAGAACCCTCCGTCACGCCCCTCGGACTCGGCCGTCAGGTTCTGCACGGGCTCCAGCGTCCGCCCTCCCGGCCTCCTCGCAATCCCACCGAGATGGCCACCCCCGTCAGCGAACTCTTCGGCCCGGACTCCGACGCCATGTCACGCCTGCTCACCGCGAGAAATCCCCAGCTGGCCGAGACGCTCTATCGCGCCCTGGACACCGTCTCGGTCACAGCGGCCGAGCCGGCCGGTGTGCAGTGCTTCCGTGTGAAAGCAGCTCCCCTCGGTGCGACGATCGCCGACCCGGCTCGCGTCAGAAGGCTGCTGAGGTCGGCGTCCGCAGCCGCTCGGTCGGAACAGGACGACTTCACGAACGACGGGAACGTCCTCCTCCTGGACTCGGTCTACGACACGATCCTGCCGGGCAGCTGGATCGCCGTGCACCGGGCATACGGTCCCGCGACGACCCGGGTCATTCGAGTCACCGACGTCACCCAACTGTCCGTGGCCGACGAGCACTACGGCGCGCGGGTGACCCGTCTGCGGCTCGCGGAGTCGTGGGCGGAGGATCCCGACGACCTCTCCGTCCGACGCGCCACCACCGTCTGGGCCGCCGGCGAGACCCTCCCCCTCGCGGACCCCCCGGACACCTCCGTGGTCGCAGGTGACGCCATCGTGCTCGCCGGTGCCTACGAGGGACTCACGCCCGGCCGCTGGCTCATCGTCTCCGGGGAACGCGCCGACATCCCGAACGTCTCCGGGGTGCAGGGCACCGAACTGGCCATGCTCGCCGGAGTGCGGCAAGGACTCGACGCTGCGCTTCGCGGCCACGGCGTACGCACCACGCTCACCCTGACCACGGAACTCGCCTACCGGTACCGCAGGGACACCGTCGTCGTACACGGCAACGTCGTCTTCGCGACCGCGGGGGAGACGAGGAACGAGATCCTCGGCAGCGGAGACGCCACTCAGGCGGGGCAGGTGTTCCCCTTGCGTCAGGGCCCCCTCACCTGGCTGCCCGCGCGCAGGTCCGACGGTGCGAGAGAAGCCCTGACCGTCCGGGTCTCCGGTGTGGAATGGCAGCGAACCGCCGATCTGACCGCGGCCGACCCCCTCGCCCCCGTCTACCGTCTGCGCGTCGGCATCGACGGCGGAGCAGCCGTCGAGTTCGGCGACGGCCGTCACGGCTCTCGGCTGCCGACCGGCGTGGAGAACGTCACGGCCCACTACCGCATCGGCGGGGGAGCCGCGAGCAATGTCGCAGCCGGACAGGTCGACCAGGTGGTCAGCCGGCCCCTCGGGGTCAGCGGTGTCACCAATCCGCTGCCCGCCACCGGAGGCACGGACGCCGACGGCCGGGAAGAAGCCCGCCACGGTGTGCCGTTGCCGCTCAGCACCCTTGACCGACTGGTGTCGGTCCGCGACTACGAAGACTTCGCCCTGGGCTTCGCCGGCATCGGCAAAGCCGTCGCACGCCGCTGTGCCGAGGGCACTCGTCAATTCGTGCACGTGACCGTCGACGCCGCCGGCAACGCCCCCCTCGACGCCCACTCACTGCTCCTGGACGCGCTCCAGTCGGCTCTCGTCCGGTACGGGGACCCGGCGCTGCCGGTGCGCGTGGAGGCTGCTGAACGGGTACGGATCGTCCTGTCGCTCGGCGTCCGCACGTTGCCGGACCATTCGCGGGACATGGTCGAACAGGCGGTCCGGTCCGCTCTGCTGAAGCGGTTGGGCTTCGCCTCGGCGGAGCTCGCCCGGCCCGTCTTCCTGAGTACCGCCATCGCCACCGCCCAGGCGGTTCCCGGGGTGGACTTCGTGGACGTCGATGCCTTCGCCGGTATGGGGGACGATGTCGACGAGGCCGAAATCATCCGGAGCGCGAGGGAACTCACGGCCGCCCCCTGCGTTCCCGGACACCCCGCGGGGTACCGCGACACCCTCCACGCACCGGCCCCCGGGGAAACGATGGCGTCGGTGGCAGCCGCCAACGGACTCACCGAAGCACAGCTTGCGCTGCTGAATCCCGACGGCTTCCCCCGGACTCCCGGCGCGACGATGGTCGTACGGCGGGCTTTGCGCCCTGCGCAACTCGTGCTCCTCGATCCGGCGCTGCCCGAGACTCTCGTCCTGCGGAGGATCCCATGACCCCCGACCAGGTGTACGCGCTCTTGCCTGCGGTGCACCGACGGCTGGACGCGGAACGCGGCGGCAAGCTGTACGAGCTGCTCGCGGCCGTCGCCGCGCAGGCGTGCGTCGTCCAGGACGACATCGAGCGGCTCTACGACAACTGGTTCATCGAGACCTGCGACGACTGGGTGGTGCCCTACATCGGCGACCTCGTCGGCTACCGCATGCTGCCCGGGACAGCCGCCGCGCTCTCCGACTCCTCCTCGCCGGGGCACGGGCTGCTCACCGCCGCCGTGCCTCGCAGGGACGTCGCGAACACGGTCGCCAACCGCCGGCGCAAGGGCACCCTCGCCCTGCTCGAAGACCTGGCCGCCGATGTCGCGGACTGGCCCAGCCGGGCAGTGGAGAGCCGTCATCTGCTCGCCGTCACCCAGCCGGTCCGGCGATATGCCGCCGACGAACACGACGCACCGGGCCGACCGATCCGTGGCGCCCTGGTCGACGTGCGCCGAATC
The DNA here is from genome assembly GCF_040636935.1 of Streptomyces sp. NPDC032940. Lineage (NCBI taxonomy): Bacteria > Bacillati > Actinomycetota > Actinomycetes > Kitasatosporales > Streptomycetaceae > Streptomyces > Streptomyces sp. NPDC032940. The sequence continues at coordinate 145,344 of NZ_JBEZVJ010000007.1, forward strand.
GACGCCCTGGACCGGATCGACGGGCCCTTCGACGAGTTGGCGCACACCGTCGAAGTGCCCCGCGCGGACGCTGCCCGCCGCATCGGCCGGTACAACATCCCAGGCGTCGGCCTCCACGTGTGGCGACTGCGGTCCCACTCGGTGACCCGGGCTCCCGCCCGCTGCGTGGACCAGGCGCGGTCGTGTTACGCGTTCAGCGTTCTCGGCCACGACACCGAGCTGTTCACCAGGCCGGTTCCCGAGCCCGGGGCCTGCCACGTCGCAGACGAGATGAATGTCCCGGCACCTGTTCGGCGCAGGGCTCTCACCGAGCGGCTGTACGACTACTACGGCCCGCTCAAGAGTGTGTGCGTATGGACAGGACCGCACCCCGAGGACGACGCCGTGGCCCCGGATCGCATCGTGTCCGCGGACCTGTCCGACTGGAGCTACGCCCCACACGCCGGCCAGGTGGCTCTCGACCCGGTTCTCGGACGCATCAGGTTCTCCCAGCAGACAGACCTGCAGCGAGGGGTACGAGTGACCTACCACCATGCGTTCTCGCACGACTTCGGCGGAGGCGAGTACCCGCGTCCGCAGGACACCGTGGCCCCGACTGTCGCGTACTACCGGGTCGGGCCGGGTGAGGAACACACCGACCTCACCGCTGCGTTGGAGCGATGGCGCTCCGAAAGACCGCACCACACCGAAGCGGTCGTCGAGATCACTGGCAACGACGTCCATCATGACCTGCAGGACATCACTCTCGGGCCCGAGGACCGCCTCACCCTGCGAGCCGAGGACGGCTCACGACCGGTGCTCGCACTGTCCGACAGGACCGAGGACGCCTCCGCCCTGCGGATCACGGGCACCGGGCCGCGCCGTGCGCTCCTGCCGAGCATCGTCCTTGACGGCCTCCTGGTCACCGGAGGCAGCGTCCAGGTCCGGGGCGAGGTGGGACAACTCGTGGTACGCCACTGCACGTTCGTGCCCGGCTGGTCCCTCGACGCGCAAGGTCTGCCGCGGTCACCCGAGGAGGCAGGCCTGGAACTGATCGACACGCCGGTTTCCGTAGAGGTGGAGCACAGCATTCTCGGCACCGTCGTCGTCAGCGGGGACGAGACCGCGACGGAACCCAACAGGATCTGCTTCTCCGACAGCGTCCTCGACGCCACCCACCGGGACTTCGCTGCGCTGGCCGCTCCGGAGGGGCGGTACGCTCACGCGCTTCTCACGGCACGGCGAACCACCGTCATCGGGTCCGTACGGACCCGCGCCGTCGACGTGGTGGAGAACTGTGTGCTGGACGGCGACGTCCAGATCGCCGAGCGGACCAGGGGACGTATCCGTTTCAGCTGGCTGCCGCCCGCCTCCCGTACCCCGCGCCGCCTGTTCTGTCAGCCCGAGCACTCGGGTGACCCGGACCGTGTCGCGCTGAAGTTCGCCGGCACGCGGTACGGCACACCCGACTACGTCCGACTCGCCGACACATGTGCCGAGGAGATCCTTCGCGGAGCGGACGACGGGTCGGAGCCCGGGGCGCTGCACGACCTCTACCGTCCGCAGCGTCAGGACAACTTGCATGCCCGCCTCGCCGAACACACCCCGGTCGGGTGCGACGCGGGAGTCTTCTTCGTCACGTGACGCACTGCCCCGCCGACCACTGCCCAGCCGTCACCAGTCCACCCCGTCCTTCAGGGAGCGCAACCGCATGCAGGGAGACTTCTCTCGGCTCACCTTCGACCCGGCCCAGCGTTTTTCATCCGTGCTTTCTCAGCAGGGACGGGTACAGCTCGACTCCGAGATCAACGAACAGACAGCGATCCTGCTGCACTACATGCGCACCTTGGCCGCCGACCTGCTCGGTCCGGTGGCGTTCCCTGCCGGCCCCGGCCGGGGCCCCGGCGGGTTCTGCGTCGACACGTTCGACGGAAGCAACTTCACCGTGACGCCTGGCCGGATCTACGTGGACGGAATTCTCTGCGAATGCGACGGCACCGACTACTGGAGCCAGCCGGACGGACAATTCGATCCAGGGCGGCGGGAGCGTGACCAGCTCCCCAGCAGCCCGTTCATGATCTATCTGCGGGTCTGGGAGCGGCTGGTCACGGCTGTGGAAGCGCCCCGCATTCGCGAGGTCGCTCTGGGGCTGCACGGCCCTGACACGACCGTGCGCACCCGTGTGGTCTGGCAGCTGTGCTGGATGGGCCTGGACAGCGAGACCTTCACTCCCGACATGAAGACAGCACCGCAGGTCCTGCGTGATGAGATCGGCCGGAGGTTCCGGCCCCGGCCCCTGCTTTCCGCCCGCGTCCGCAACCCGGAGAGCGACGGAGTACCCAGTGACGTGACGCCGCAGTCCGGATACCGCGGGCCGGAGAATCAGCTCTACCGAGTGGAGGTGCACCGGGGTGGAACCGCAGAGACCGCGACGTTCAAGTGGTCCCGGGAGAACGGCTCGGTGACCCTGCCCGTCAAAGCGGTCAACAGCGCATCGATCGAGCTCGCGACGCTGGGCCGGGACGTCAGACTCGGGCTCGACATCGACGACGTGGTGGAGATCGTCGATGACGCTTCCGTCTGCCGGGCCGCCACCGACGCGTGGGAGGAGGAATGCCCTCGCCTCTACACCGTCAAGGAGATCGACCACGCCGGACGAACGGTCGTCCTCGACCACGATCCGGCCACCGATCCGTACCAGCCGGACGTCGGAACGGTCTCCGCACGTCACCCGGTGCTTCGCCGCTGGGACCACGGAACGGCGGGGAGGGGCGAGAGCCACGACCCCGCTACCGGCGTCAACAGCGAGGGCACCCAGCACGTCAGGGAGGGAGTCTGGCTTGCGCTCGAGGACGGCCTCGAAGTGCGCTTCGAGGGAGATGTCGAGCGTGCTCCGCAATATCGCCGCGGTGACTACTGGACGATTCCGGTCCGGGCCGCGACCGGTGACGTCGAGTGGCCCAGAGGGCTCAACGGCCGGCCCCAGCCAAGACGACCTCAGGGCATCGACTACCACTACGCACCCCTGGCGGTCGTCATGCCACAAGCCTCCGGCGATCACACGGTGGTCGATCTGCGAGTGCCGTTCCCCCTTCGACACCAGTAGTCACGATGACCTCGCGGACGGCCTCTCACCGACCTTACGGCTGCCCCGAGGGCTGCATTCCTGACATCACGACGAAGAACACGACCATGGCCACGACGAAGAGCAGGAAAATCGCACATCCTATCTTCGAGTACGACCTGGCAGAGACGTCAGCGCCGGTCGTCAGATTGTGCAGTTTCTTGACCCGCAGCGTTCCGGACCGCATGCGACCACTCGCGCGAATCCGGTCGCCGTTGGCCACGGAACCTTCGAAGATCACCCCCTTCATCTCGATCGGTACGATTCTCACCCGGTCGAGGGCGTCGTCATATTCCTCGACCCGCAGATTGAGGACGAACTGGCTCGCCGCATCCTTTCCCCCATGCTCTGTCCGGGTCTGGACATCACGGACCGTGCCCTCCACGATTCCGCTCTCCGTCCTCGGGGGAGGCGGCGGGGGAGGCGGTGGGGGCGGGGGAGGCGGTGACGGAGGCGGAGGGGAAGGCGGGGCTGGGGGTTCCACGACACCGTCATACGGATCCGTGGCGTCGAATCGGTAGCCGCAGCGAGCGCACGTCTTGGCTGTCGGCGATCTCCGCTGACGGCTACCGCAGTTCTCGCACGACACCCATCCGCTCTCCATGCGCCCACTCCTGATACACCCACCAGACCTCGGCCTGGCTCCGAGGGCGACGCAGCGACTGAAATCCGTCAGCACTGAGCCCTGCACCTCCCATGCTGACGTGATGTGTTACGGGTTGCAACCTGAGTACCCATGCCGTCTGACCTGGCCAGATGCGCGTATGGCAGGAATGCGCCCGCGATGGGGCCGGGGTGATTCCGCGCGGTGGTCAGGCCGCCTGCTGTCGCACCGACGTCGCATCCCCCGGCCCTGACAGAGACGGGATGCGGGTGGTCCTCGATGCGGGGCATCTCGTGAGGGCCGGCCGGCCTGAACTTCCGAAATTGGTGTGACGCCCAGGTGAGCGGGTGACGATTCTTCCCGGTGCTGGAATTTCTTCCAGAGCATCGGCATTCAAGGGTACGAACGTCTGTGGCACCGCTCCGTGCCGGCGCTGGCTGCAGTCGGCTGCGGACGGTCGGGCGGTGGACAGGACGACGGGCATCCGGCCCTTGGAGTATCGACAGGCGATACGGGTCCGGCACATCGCGTCTCCCGCAGTAGGCCGGCGGCCGTGTCAGAGGACGGACGGAGCTGTGGGCGCCGCTCCTGACTGCCGTCCAGCCCGCCTTCGTGACGGTGATCACGGACGCCCATCGGGGGTGCTGCGTAGGCTTGGGCCGTCGCCCCGGTGGGTCCGCGAGAGTGGGCGAAGCCTTCCCCGGCTACCTGGGGGAGCATCAGAAGAGCCGGCAAGTGGTCAGCATGAGTCCTGAAGAAACTGAGGAACACTGCCCGGACGTGCGACCGGTTGTAAAGTGTGGAAACAGCCCTTGACCTGCAAAAAGGCAGGCAGGGAGCCTATCTGTGGGAGTGCCCCGATGTTGCGTACCATGTTCAAGTCCAAGATCCACCGCGCCACCGTCACCCAGGCCGACCTGCACTACGTGGGATCCGTGACGATCGACGCCGACCTGCTGGACGCCGCCGATCTGCTGCCCGGTGAGCTGGTGCACATCGTGGACATCACCAACGGCGCCCGGCTCGAGACCTACGTCATCGAGGGCGAGCGCGGCTCCGGTGTGGTGGGGATCAACGGGGCCGCCGCCCATCTCGTCCACCCCGGCGACCTGGTGATCATCATCAGCTACGCTCAGGTCACCGACGCCGAGGCGCGGTCGCTGAAGCCGCGGGTCGTGCACGTGGACGGCGACAATCGCATCGTGAAGCTCGGTGCGGACGCGTCCGAACCGGTGCCGGGAACGGACCAGGAGCGCAGCCCCCAGGCCGTGTCGGCCTGACCCCCTTCACGCGAGGAGCGTGCCCGTGAGCGACATCGAGATCCGTGACGACCGGGCGGCGGGCCGCCTGGAGGCCAGGGCCGACGGCGAGGTCGTCGGCCGCATCGAGTACTTCGTCCTCGAGGCCCCCGAGCGCGCCCTCGTTCCCGTGCACACCGTCGTCGAGCCGGCCCACGAGGGCAAGGGCATCGCGGGCTCGCTCGCGCGTGAGCTGTACACCATGGCGCGGGGCGAGGGCGTCACCGTCGCCCCGCTGTGCCCGTACGTCGTCAAGTGGGCCGCCCGCCACCCGGAGGAGGCCCCCGCCGCCGACCCCGAGCTGCTGCGCGCGGCGAAGGAGTGGCTCGTCGCCCACCCCGGCCGGTTCTGACACGTGCTGGCCCTGCTGCACACCTCACCCGTCCACATACCGGTCTTCGACGCCCTGCGCGACGTGGCGCATCCCGGCCTCGCCCTGCGCCACCACGTGGACGCCGGGCTGCTGGACCGGGCCCGGCGCGAGGGGCCGCAGGCCGTGCGGGCGGACGTGCTGACCGTGCTGCGGCGGGCCGTCGCCGACGGCGCGCGAGCCGTGCTGTGCACCTGCTCGACCCTCGGCGGCATCGCCGAGGACGCCGCGGACGCCGCCGGAGTGCCCGTGCTGCGGGTCGACCGGCCGATGGCCGCCGCCGCGGTGGCCGCCGGCCCGCGCGTCGTCGTCCTCGCCGCCCTGGAGAGCACGCTCGCGCCGACCCGGGCGCTCCTCGCGGAGGAGGCCCGGCGTGCCGGCCGCCCGGTCGAGGTGCGGACACGCCTGGTCGACGGTGCCTGGCCGTGCTTCGAGGCCGGCGACACCGACCGCTACGCACAGCTGGTGGCCGACGCGGCCGACGCGGTCACCGGCGCCGACGCGATCGTCCTCGCCCAGGCGTCCATGGCGCCCGCCGGGCGGCTCACGGCCACCCGGGTCCCGGTCCTGGCGAGTCCCGCACCGGGACTGGCCGCCGGGGCGCGGGCCGTGCGGAACGGCCGGCCCGCGGTCCGACGGGCTCCGTGACGCTCCGGCAGGCGCGGGCGCATCGGCCACTCGGGTCCCGTCCGTTCTGCGGGGGAGTGAGTGGGGACACCGCGGTCGGGTAGGCGGGGGACAAGTCCAGAGCCGCTGTCGACCGACTGGCCGGAGGACCCAGCCATGACGAACCCGTATCCGGATCCCGTCCCGCCCGGTCCCACCCCGGGCCCGGACCCGACACCCGCGCCTCCGACACCCGGACCGGGCCCGGAGCCGACGCCCCCGCCGGACCCCGGCCCGGTGCCGGCCCCGCAGCCCCCCGGGCCGGGACCCGAGCCGACGCCGCAGCCCCCGGGCCCCGGGCCCTCGCCGGGCCCGGTGCCGGCCCCGCCGCCCCCGCACCCCGGTCCGCCGGAGCCCTCACCGTCACCGATCCCGCCGGGGCCGGAGCCGGTCCCCGACCCGGAACCGGGGCCGCCGCTCACCTGACCTGCGCGCCGAGGGCCTCGACCGGCGTCGCCTTACGCCGTGACCTCCGACCGGTCCCCGCCCCACAGCGTGTGGAACGAGCCCTCCCGGTCCGTCCGACGGTACGTGTGCGCGCCGAAGTAGTCCCGCTGTCCCTGAGTCAGCGCCGCCGGCAGCCGGTCGGCGCGCAGGGCGTCGTAGTAGGCGAGGGCCGCGGCGAAGCCGGGCGTGGGGACACCCTGGCGGATGGCGGCGGTCAGGACCTCGCGCCAGTCGTCCTGGGCGTCGGCGATCTCCCGGGCGAACGTCTCGTCCGACAGCAGGCTGGGCAGGTCCGGCCGGGCGTCGTACGCGGCGCGGATGCGGTCCAGGAAGGCCGCGCGGATGATGCAGCCGCCGCGCCAGATCGAGGCGACCGCGCCCAGGTCGATGTCCCAGCCGTACTCCTCACTGCCCGCCGCGATCTCGTGGAAGCCCTGCGTGTACGACACGATCTTCGACGCGTACAGCGCCTGCTCCACCCGGTCGGCGAAGGCCGCCGCCTCCGCCTCGCCGAGCGGCTTCGCCTCCGGGCCCGCCAGCCCGCGCGAGGCCTCGCGCAGCGCCGCGTGCCCGGACAGCGACCGGGCGAAGACCGCCTCCGCGATGCCCGACACGGGCACCCCCAGGTCCAGCGCGATCTGCACGGTCCAGCGGCCCGTGCCCTTCTGCTCCGCCTGGTCGACGACGACGTCCACGAACGGCTTGCCCGTCGCCGCGTCCACGTGCGACAGCACCTCCGCCGTGATCTCGATCAGGTACGAGTCGAGGCGGCCGGTGTTCCAGGTGCGGAAGATGTCCGCGATCTGGGCGGGGGAGTACCCGGCGACGTCGCGCAGCAACTGGTACGCCTCGCCGATCAGCTGCATGTCGGCGTATTCGATGCCGTTGTGCACCATCTTCACGAAGTGCCCGGCGCCGTCGGGACCGACGTGCGTCACACAGGGCGCCCCGTCCGCCGCCTTCGCCGAGATCTTCTCCAGCATCGGGCCCAGCGAGGCGTACGACTCCCGCGAGCCGCCCGGCATGATGCTCGGACCGTTGAGGGCACCCTCCTCGCCGCCGGAGATGCCGGTGCCGACGAAGTGGATGCCCTGTTCACGCAGGGTGCGCTCGCGGCGGCGGGTGTCTGCGAAGTGGGCGTTGCCGCCGTCGATGATCATGTCGCCGGGCTCCAGCAGCGGCGCGAACTCCTCGATCACCGCGTCGGTCGGGTCGCCGGCCTTCACCATGATCACCAGGCGGCGGGGGCGCTCCAGCGCCGCCACGAACTCCTTGGCGGTCTCGGCGGCCACGAAGTCGCCCTCGTCCCCGAACTCCTCCACCAGCGCGTGCGTGCGCGACGCGGTCCGGTTGTGCACCGCGACCGTATAGCCGTTGCGGGCGAAGTTACGGGCGAGGTTGCGGCCCATGACCGCGAGTCCCGTCACGCCGATCTGCGCTGCAGTGCTCATTGGCTTGGCTCCTCATGGCCTCGGTGATCTCGGTGTCGATGGTGCCGGTCGTGCGCGTCAGTATGCCGCCGGACCATCCTGACGTGCCGGTACACCGGTCGCACGTCCTGGCCCGGCGCCCTCCAGTACGTACGGCAGGGGCCCGCGGCCTCACCGCCCGGGCGTGCTGCCCGGCCAACGGGCGCTGTTTCTTCGCCACTTGACGTGACCAACCGGCTGATTGCCGTCTTGTCATGGCCTGTTAGCGGCCTTTACTTTTGCCCCTCCTGACGCAATGTCGAGGGGGACACCCATGGCCGTACGCGGCCGGCACCGCCGGTACCAGCCGAACAGGATCAACCGGGCCTCACTGACCGTCACCGCGGGAGGCGCCGGGATCGCGCTGCCGCTCATCGGCACCGGCACCGCCCAGGCGGCCGATGTGGAGACCTGGGACAAGGTCGCCGCCTGCGAGTCCAGCGGCGACTGGGACATCGACACCGGCAACGGCTACCACGGCGGCCTGCAGTTCACCCAGTCCACGTGGGAGGCGTTCGGCGGGACCGCCTACGCGCCGCGTGCGGATCTGGCCACCAAGGACCAGCAGATAGCCGTCGCCGAGAAGGTGCTGGACGGACAGGGACCCGGGGCCTGGCCGGTGTGCTCGGTGCGGGCCGGACTGACCCGGGGCGGCGAGACGCCCGACGTGCACCCGGCCGGGGGTGCGGGGGCGGAGGAGGGCGCGGCCGGGAAGTCCGCGGGGGCATCCGGCAAGGCACCCGACGTACGCCCGCAGACCACACCGCAGTCCCGGGCCGGGAAGGCCCGGATGTACACGGTGGTCACCGGCGACACCCTGTCCGGCATCGCCGACAGCCACCGCGTCCCGGGCGGCTGGGAGGGCCTGTACGAGGCGAACCGCGCCTCGATCGGGGCGGACCCCGACCTGATCCTGCCCGGTCAGCGGCTGGCGCTGCGCGGTGAGCGCGCGGCCACGGCGCCCCGCGCCGAGCACAAGGCGTCTCCGGCGGCCGAGCCGAAGCAGCAGCCGAAGAAGAAGCCGGCCGAGCAGCGGCGGACCGCGGAGAAGCCCGCCAAGGAGAAGCCGGCCCAGCAGAAGCGGACCGGGAAGCCGTCCTCGTTCGCCGGCAAGAGCAAGGCCACCAGCGGTCACGCCCTCGTCGCCCCCGTCGACGCCTCCACCGGCACGCCGTACCACCAGGCGGGCTCGTCCTGGTCGAAGGGCTACCACACCGGCGTCGACTTCCCCGTCCCCACCGGCACCTCCGTCAAGTCCGTCGCCGCGGGCCGGGTCGTCAGCGCCGGGTGGGGCGGTTCCTACGGGTACCAGGTCGTGGTCCGCCACTCCGACGGCCGCTACTCCCAGTACGCGCACCTGTCGGCGATCTCCGTGAAGGACGGCCAGTCCGTGGGCGCCGGCCAGCGCATCGGACGGTCGGGCTCCACCGGCAACGTCACGGGCCCGCATCTGCACTTCGAGGTGCGGACGGGGCCCGGCTTCGGCTCGGACGTCGACCCGGTGGCGTATCTGCGGGCCGGCGGCGTCAGGATCTGATCCGCACCCGGCGCTGGTCGAGGACGGGCAGCGGGACGTACGGGTTGGCGTAGAAGGACCCGAACGAGACGAACCGGTCCTCGGCCGCGGGCTCCGTCGCTTCGGGAGCGGGGTACGCCTCCGCGGCGGCCACGGTGGCGGGGACCGGCGCCGGGACCGGCCCGGGGAGGAACACCTTCGTGGGGTGCGGGGCGAGCGGCGGCGCGACCGCGGCGGGGATCACCGGCTCGACCGTCACCGGCACCTCCGGTCCCCGCTCGCCACGGCCGGATCCGGCCGCCGTCGGCACGGCCGCCGCGCAGGCCGCCTCCACCCCGGAGAGCACACCGGTCCCGGACACCGGACCGTCGTCGGCCAGGGCCTCCGCGCGGGTCCCTGCCACGGCCTCCGCCGCGGCCTCCCGCGCGAGCCGTTCCGTCGTCAGCAGGATCAGTCCGCCCGCGGCCACCACGCCGCAGCCGAGGGCGAGCACGGTGCCGGTCGTGCCGTAGCGGAAGGACTCGCCGAACATCGTGATGCCGACGACCGCGGCCACCACCGGGTTCACGACCGTCAGCACCGCCAGCGGGGCCGCGAGGCCGGCGCCCCGGTAGGAGGCCTGCGACAGCAGCATGCCGGCCGTGGCGAGCACGCCGATCACCGCCAGGGACGGCAGGTCGGCGGCCGACACGCCGCCGGTCCAGTCGACCGCCACCGTCTTGGTGAACACCGAGGACATGCCGAACGCGATGCCGGACGCGGTCGCCAGCAGCACGCTGCGCACCGCCGGATGCCGCTGGGCGGCGCGGCCCGCGATCATCAGCGTCACGATCGCGCCGGCCGTCACCACGGCCACCGCCACGCGCTGCGTCGTGTCCAGGGACTGGGCGTCGGCCGCGCCGACCAGGGACAGCAGGCCGGCGAGACCGACCGTCGCCATGATCGCGCCCCGCCAGGCCGTCGCACCGGCCCTGCGCCCGACGAACAGCGCCGCCATCGGCAGCGCGAACACGATGGTGAGCGCCCCCAGCGGCTGCACCAGGCTCAGCGGACCGCAGGCGAGTGCCACCACGTGCAGCAGACCGCCGAGGCCGTTGAGGCCGACCGCCGCCCACCAGCCGGGCCGGCGCAGCGGCGCGTACTGGACCTCGCCCGAGGACGCCGCGACGCGCTCCTGCACGATCGCCCCGCCCGCGTACGCGACGGCGGAGACGAGCGACAGCAGCACGGACAACGCGAGGGCGCTCATCGGCTGCTCCTCTGCGAGAGGCGGGGGCCCGGGGCCCGCTGCGGCGAACGGTCGTCTTCCATGAAGAACACGATGCCGTCTCAGGATCTTCCCGTCGTCGTCCCTGAGCACTCATTGAGTCCTACTACCGATGGAGTACGAGGACGGCGCCGTCCTCCCCAGGGTGGGCGCCGCGCGTCGAGGACCCCTGACCGTGCCCCGTAGGGGCCTTGATACTACTGCTCTCCGTGGACCTCGACCCCGGCCTCGCCGCCCTCCGCCCGCTCGGCGGCTTCTTCGTGCTGCGCGCCTCCGGCCCGCCCCCGCACCGTCCGCTCGCCACCCTCGCCCACGCCTACCGGGAGAACCCCGTCGACGGGCCCTCCCACGGGCCCGCGTTCGACGACCCCCTCGCCTTCCGCGTCCGGAAGGTCGCCGCCGCACTCGGCGCCCCAGAGACCCGGATCGCCGCCTCCGTGGCGCACCAGGGGCTCGCCGCCCGTCTCTGGTCGGTGACGCTCGGCTGTGCCGTCCTGTACGGCCGGGTCCCCCTCCTGGAACCCGGTCTGCTTCACTGGGACCCCGACGCCACCGCCCCCGACGACCTCTGGCTCGCCGGGACGCGTCCGGCTGCGGCGCCCACGCGGCCGGGGGACGCCGCCACCGTGGCGGAGGCCGTGCTCGACGGCCACCTGGCACCACTGACGGCGGCCCTGCGCGCCCGGTACCGCCTCGCGGCCGGCCTGCTGTGGGGCAACGCCGCCTCCGCCCTGGCCGGCGCCGGCCGCGAACTGGACCGCTGGGCCCGCCGCCACGGCCGTACCGACGCCGCCGCCCGCGCCCGCTCGCTCACCGCCGGACTGCTCGGGCACCCGCTCCTCGCCGGCACCGGCACCCTGACCGGCGCCGGCACCGCCTTCCGGCGCCGCAGCTGCTGCCTCTACTACCGCGTGCCCGGCGGCGGTGTCTGCGGCGACTGCTGCTTCTCCCGGCCCCCGCGCTCTTCCCCGGACGCCCCGTCTGAGTGACCATGAGGGGACCAGCCGCCGAGCAGGGGGAGGTTCCGGGTGCGTGTGGGACTGCTGACCCGGGAGTACCCGCCCGACGTGTACGGCGGCGCGGGTGTCCACGTCGAGTTCCTCGCCCGGGAGCTCGGCCGCCTCGTCGACCTGGACGTGCACTGCTGGGGCGAGGGGCGCGCCGACGGCGTGCTGCGCCACCGCCCGTGGACCGCCCTCGACGGCGCCAACGACGCGCTGCGCACCTTCTCCGTGGACCTGGCCATGGCCGCCGCCCTGGAGGGCCGCGAGCTCGTCCACTCCCACACCTGGTACGCGAACCTCGGCGGCAGCCTCGCCCAGCGGCTCCACGGCATCCCGCACGTCGTGACCGCGCACTCGCTGGAGCCGCTGCGCCCCTGGAAGGCCGAGCAGCTCGGTGGCGGTTACGCCCTGTCCGGCTGGGCCGAACGCACCGCCGTCGAGTCCGCCGACGCCGTCGTCGCGGTCTCCGGCGCCATGCGCGAGGACATCCTGGCCTGCTATCCGGCCCTGGACGCGTCCCGGGTCCACGTGATCCACAACGGCATCGACACCGGCCTCTACCGGCCCGACCCGGACACCGGCGTCCTGGAGCGGATCGGCCTGGACCGTTCCCGGCCGTACGTCCTGTTCGTCGGCCGCATCACCCGCCAGAAGGGCGTGCCCCACCTGCTGCGGGCGGTGCGCGGCATCGATCCGGCCGTTCAGGTCGTGCTGTGCGCGGGCGCCCCGGACACCCCGGAGATCGACCGCGAGTTCCGCGACCTGTTCGCCGGACTGAGCCGGACCCGCGAGGGTGTGCACTGGATACCGCGGATGCTGCCGCGCCCGGAGGTGATCCAGCTGCTGACCCACGCCGCCGTCTTCGTGTGCCCCTCGGTGTACGAACCCCTGGGCATCGTCAACCTGGAGGCGATGGCCTGCGGCACGCCTGTGGTGGCGTCCCGCGTCGGCGGCATCCCCGAGGTCGTGGCGGACGGCGAGACGGGAGTGCTCGTCCCCAGGGACGAGGACGGGGGCGACCACGGGGACGAGGAGTTCGAGGCGGGCCTGACCCGGGCGCTGGACTCCGTCCTCGGCGACCCGGCGGCGGCCCGGCGCATGGGCGAGGCGGGACGGCGGCGCGCGGTGGACGAGTTCGGCTGGGACGCGGTCGCCCGCCGCACGGTCCGGCTCTACGAGGAGACGCTCGAACAGGCTTAGGCGGCCGGGCCCACGGGCAGGCATGGGCCACCAACGAGGGTGAGGGGAGCGGCCATGCGTCGTGGTGGTCCTTCGGTGCTCGGAATCGTGCTCGCGGGCGGGGAGGGCAAGCGTCTGATGCCCCTGACCGCCGACCGCGCCAAACCCGCGGTCACCTTCGGCGGCACGTACCGCCTGGTCGACTTCGTGCTGTCCAACCTGGTGAACGGCGACATCCTGCGGATCTGCGTGCTCACGCAGTACAAGTCGCACTCGCTGGACCGGCACATCACCACCACCTGGCGGATGTCCAGCCTGCTCGGCAACTACGTCACCCCGGTCCCCGCCCAGCAGCGCCTCGGGCCGCGCTGGTACCTGGGGAGCGCCGACGCGATCCTCCAGTCGCTGAACCTGGTGCACGACGAACAGCCCGAGTACGTCGCGGTGTTCGGCGCCGACCACGTCTACCGGATGGACCCGCGCCAGATGCTCGCCCAGCACATCGAGTCCGGCGCGGGCGTCACCGTCGCCGGGATACGGGTGCCGCGCACCGAGTCCTCGTCGTTCGGCGTGATCACCCCGGGGCCCGACGGCCGCACCGTCACCGGCTTCCTGGAGAAGCCCGCCGACCCGCCGGGGCTCGCCGACGACCCGGACCGCGTCTTCGCCTCGATGGGCAACTACGTCTTCACGACCAAGGCCCTCGTCGACGCCCTGCAGCGGGACGCCGAGGACCCGCGGTCCGTGCACGACATGGGCGGCTCGATCCTGCCTCAGCTCACCGACCGGGGCCAGGCCGCGCTCTACGACTTCAGCGGCAACCACGTGCCGGGGGAGACCTCCCGCGACCAGGGCTACTGGCGGGACGTCGGCACCCTCGACGCGTACTACGACGCCCACATGGACCTGATCGCCGAGCGGCCCGCCTTCAACCTCTACAACCGGGACTGGCCCGTCTACACCCACTCCGCCCAGCTGTCCCCGGCCCGCTTCAACGCGGGCGGCATGGCCGGCGAGTCGATCATCAGCGCGGGGTGCCTGATCCGCGGCCAGGTCACCCGGTCCGTGCTGTCGCCGGGCGTGGTCATCGACCCCGGGGCGGTCGTGCAGGGCTCGGTGCTCCACGACAACGTGCACATCGGCCGGGGCGCCGTGGTACGCGGGGCGGTGCTGGACAAGAACGTGGAGGTGCCGCCGGGCGCGACGATCGGCGTCAACCCGGAGCGGGACGCCGACCTGTACACCGTGTCCAAGGGCGGGGTCATCGCCCTCGGGAAGGGGCAGCGCGTGCCCTGACCGCACCACGAGCGCTCCGCGACGGCCCAGCGGAGGTCCACGGCCTGGAGGGCGAGCAATACAACCAGTCCACCCCCGGCGCCGCGGCTTGAGGTCCACGCCACCACGCCCTGGATCAACGGACCGGTGCCCGGCGCCGCGCCCGTCTTCCGCCGGACCCGGGCCCGCGTCGCGGCCAATCCGTTCACCCACGACACCGTGCCCGTCCAGCCCCCGCCGAGGCCTGCCGCATCCCCGAGCGGGTCGCGGACGACGAGCACGTGGTCGCGCCGCTCCAGCCGGGCCCGCCCGCTCCACCGCGCCGGTCGAGAAGGTCACCCTGATTCCGGTGGCCGCCGCCCGGCTGCGCACCGTCTCCTTCCCGACCGCCGCTCCGGACGGCACCCCGGGGTCCCCGGACCGCCCTTCCGACGCGTCCGGAACAAGCACATCGGCAAGGTGCTCGCCGTCGACGGCATGTCCACGGCCAACAACGCGCGCGTCGTGCAGTACGGGGACAACGGCACCGACGACCACCTGTGGCGCTTCGTCTGAGCTGACGCGCCCGGCCCGGCACCGCACGGCCCGGCACCGCACGGCACGACGGCGTGACGGCCCTACGCCGGTCGGCCCGCAGCCGTACGGGTGGGGAACGGCGGCGGGCCCGGTCACCGGGTCCGCCGCCGTGAGCACAGACCCCCCATGGTCCCGGCAGCCCTGCCCCTGTCGACGAGGGCGTGACTTTAATCTCCCGTTAACGGTGCGTAACCCGATCGTACTTGACCGTAGTCGCGGGGGAGGGTTTGACTGTTCGTCCCTCCGTCGTCCTTGCGAGGCGCCCCCGTGACTGCCGATCCGCTCGCTCCCCTCGACCTGGCGTTCTGGAACATCGAGTCCGCCGAGCACCCCATGCACCTCGCGGCGCTCGGCGTCTTCCCGGCCCACTCGCCCACCGCGGGCGCCCATGCGGCGGACCTGCTCGCGGCCCGCGCGCCGGCGGTCCCCGGGCTGCGGATGCGGATCCGGGACACGTGGCAGGCGCCGCTCGCCCTGCGCCGGCCCCTCTCCTTCGGCGGCGCCACCCGCGAGCCCGACCCGCACTTCGACCCGCTCGACCACGTCCGGCTGCACGCCCCGACGACGGACTTCCACGCCCGCGCCGGCCGCCTGATGGAGCGCCCGCTGGAGCGCGGCCGGCCGCCCTGGGAAGCACACGTGCTGCCCGGCGCGGACGGCGAGTCCTTCGCCGTGCTGTTCAAGTTCCACCACGCCCTGGCCGACGGACTGCGCGCCCTGGCCCTCGCCGCGGGCGTCCTCGACCCCATGGACCTGCCCGCGCCCCGGCCCCGGCCCGAGACGCCCCGGCGCGGCCTCCTGCCGGACGTGCGCACCCTGCCGGGCCTGGTCCGCGGCGCCCTGTCCGACGCGGGACGCGCCCTGGACATCGGCGCCTCCGCCGCCCTGGCCGGCCTCGACGTGCGCTCCTCGCCCGCCCTCACCGCCGAGCCCTCCGGCACCCGCCGCATCGCGGGCACGGTCGTCGACCTCGACGACGTGCACACGATCCGCAAGACCGTCGGCGGCACCGTCAACGACGTCGTGATCGCGGTCGTCGCCGGTGCCCTGCGCCGCTGGCTGGACGAGCGCGGCGACGGCAGCGAGGGCGTCGCACCCCGCGCCCTGATCCCCGTCTCCCAGCGCCGCCCCCGCACCGCCCACCCGCAGGGCAACCGGCTCTCCGGCTACTTGACGCGGCTTCCGGTCGGCGACCCCGACCCGCTGTCCCGGCTGGGCACCGTGCGCGCCGCGATGGACCGCAACAAGGACGCCGGACCCGGGCGGGGCGCCGGCGCGGTCGCCCTGCTCGCCGACCACGTCCCGGCGCTCGGCCACCGGCTCGGCGGCCCCCTCGTCGGCCAGGCCGCCCGGCTCTGGTTCGACATCCTCGTCACCAGCGTGCCCCTGCCCAGCCTCGGCCTGCGGCTCGGCGGACACCCGCTCACCGAGGTCTATCCGCTCGCCCCGCTGGCCCGCGGCCACTCCCTGGCGGTCGCCGTCTCGACATACCGGGGGAGGGTCCACTACGGGCTGGTCGCCGACGCGAAGGCCGTGCCGGACCTCGACCGGTTCGCGGTGGCCCTGTCCGAGGAGGTGGAGACCTTGCTCACTGCCTGCGGTCCCTGACGTGGACGGGTTTGGATCCGGGCCCCGCGCTGAATAAAATCCGCTGTTCGACAGCGGCCGCGTCTCGGAGCGCCGCCACGGTGACCCAGGGAACGGCAGCGGCGATGACGGTGACACAGGACGGCCCGGCGACCACGGACGAGGTGAACGCCTCCACGTACGGCCCCGGCATCGACCCGGAGCGGCTCGCCGTCTGTCTGAGCGTGCTGAAGGAGCTCGACGAGCTGGACGTCGACCACCCCGACGCGATCGCGGTCCGCCGGGCCACCTCGCACATCTACCGGATGGTCAAGCAGCGCCGCCGCCAGGAGCGCCGGGCCGCCAAGACGGCGCACGACAAGGCGGTCACCGAGGCCACCGCCACCGGGTCCGCCGAGCGCATCGACGACGAGACCGAGGGCATCCTGCCCTCCTCCCGCACCGAGGAGGGCTCGATCGCGGGGATACTCCAGCGTCCGCGCTCCTGCTACGTCTGCAAGGGGCGGTACGTCGAGGTCGACTACTTCTACCACCAGCTCTGCCCGGACTGCGCCGCCGAGAACCGGGCCCGGCGCGACGCCCGCGCCGACCTCACCGGCAAGCGCGCGCTGCTCACCGGCGGCCGGGCCAAGATCGGCATGTACATCGCGCTCCGGCTGCTGCGGGACGGCGCGCACACCACGATCACGACCCGGTTCCCCAAGGACGCCATCCGCCGCTTCAAGGCCATGGACGACTCCGCCGACTGGATCCACCGCCTGGAGGTCGTCGGCATCGACCTGCGCGACCCCGCCCAGGCCGTGGCGCTGGCCGACCAGGTCACCGAGCAGGGCCCGCTCGACATCCTGATCAACAACGCCACCCAGACGGTGCGCCGCCTGCCCTCCGCCTACGCCGCCCTCGTCGACGGCGAGAGCGCCCCGCTGCCGGCCGGCGAGCTGCCCGCCCACCACGTCATCGGCGCCTTCAACTCCGGTGCGGTGGACGGACTGGCCGCGCTGCCCGTCGGCGCCTCCGGGCTCGACGCGCAGAAGGTCGCCGACCTCGCCCTGGTCGCCGGCAACGCCAGCGTGGTCCGGCACCGCGAGGGCACCGCCATCGACGCCGGCGGCCTGCTCCCCGACGTCGTCGACACCAACACCTGGGTGCAGACCATCGAACAGATCTCCCCGGTGGAGCTGCTCGAGACCCAGCTGTGCAACTACACGTCGCCGTTCATCCTCATCAGCAAGCTCCGGCCGGCCATGGCCGAGGCCGCGCGCCGGGCCTCCTCGGGACGCGCCTACGTCGTCAACGTCTCCGCGATGGAGGGCGTGTTCGCCCGCGGCTACAAGGGCGCGGGCCACCCGAACACCAACGCCGCCAAGGCCGCCATGAACATGGTGACGCGGACCAGCGCCCAGGAGATGTTCGACACCGACCGCATCCTGATGACCTCGGTCGACACCGGCTGGATCACCGACGAACGCCCCCACTACGACAAGCTGCGCCTGGCCGAGGCAGGCTTCCACGCCCCGCTCGACCTGGTCGACGGCGCCGCCCGCGTCTACGACCCGGTGGTGCGCGGCGAGGCGGGCGAGGACCTGTACGGCGTCTTCCTCAAGGACTACGCGCCCGGCAAGTGGTGATGGGGCGACGGGCCGACGGACGTAATCCGCTGGCCCGTTCACCGGCGGCCGTCCTACCGTGGAGGTGCGCCGGCGTGCCCGGTGCGCCGGGGTCACGCGTACTTCGTGGTTCGACTCCATACGGGCCCCCTCGGGCCCGTCGCCCACTCCCGGCGGGCACCGCGCGGCCACCCTGATCTCGGGCACGCCTCGCGCGCACCCGCGGCGGAACCGGTCAGTCGACCGCTCCCAGCCGCGAGTTGCGTGCCGCCAGCAGCTCCAGCACCGTGCGCCAGTCCTCCAGGACCCCGGCGTCGAAGACGGCGGTACGCGCCTCCTCGTCGGCCTGGCGCAGGCCGAGCACGTCGTCGTCGCGGGACCGGGCGTCCGCGAGGGCGTGCCCGTACAGCAGATGCGCCACGCGCGGGCCGAGCAGCGGCCGGACCGCGTCGCCCGTGCGGCCGGCCGGGCCGCCCGGCCACAGCAGCCTCCCCGCCACCGACACCAGCCCCGCCACCTGGAGCTCCTTGTCGGCGGGGCGCCGCCGGCGCAGCAGCGCCGCGGTCCGCAGCGCGTGCCCGTACGGATCCGCGGGGCCGTCGCCGTGACCGGAGGGCGGCCGTGCGCCCCGGCAGGCGTACAACAGGTCCATCAGCTCCTCGACACTGCGCAGTTCCATGCCCCGGTCCCTCCCACGAGACAGCCGTTGCGGACCGCCAGCCCACCATGGCGAGCTTGCGACGCAGCCAACGGCACCTGAACGGCACGGCCACCCGGCGCCGGCATCCGAAGACGCGGCCGGGATGTGAGCCGAACGGGTGAGCCGCGCACCGGGCGAAAAGTGAGGAATCGCGGCAGACTGTCCCCAACTGAGCGCGGGGCGGCGGGCAATGGTTGCCCCATGTTTTTGAGCCCCATAGAGCGCACCCCCGCTCATCTGGTTAATCTGGAGCGGACGGACAGACACTACCGGGGGCGTACCCGCACCCACGGTCCGTCATGGGACGAGCCCGTCCACAACGGCCCGCTCCCGCACGAGTTACCGGCGCCACCGCGTCCGAACTGCATGCGACTCAGACCCGAGCGGGCGCCGAGTGCCGGACGGCAGACTGGCCGACAGGCCCCGAGGGTGACCCGACACATAAGGAGTGCGCGGTGACACCGGAGACGACGACGAACCCCGAACAACGCCCCGAGGAACGCGCCGGGCGCGCGGGACGCCGGCCAGGAGAGATCGGCAGCCTCGACGTGTGGGCGCGGTCCGCCCCCATCCGCCTCGCGGGCTACGAGGACGACCTCGCCGAGCCGCACATCCTGCCCAGCGTGGACTGAGCCCCGCGGCGCTCGCCGGCAGCATGGGCGTGCCAGACTCACGCCCATGCTGATCAGGGAAGCGACGGCCGGCGACTGGCCGCAGATCTGGCCCTTCTGGCACCGCATCGTCGCGGCCGGCGAGACCTACGCCTGGGACCCGGACACCCCCGAGGACGCGGCCCGGGAGCTGTGGATGAACCCCGCCAAGCGGGTCCACGTCGTCGAGGACGACACCGGCACCGTCGTCGCCTCCGCCTATGTCACCCCCAACTACGGCGGCCCCGCCGCCCGCATCGCCAACGCCGGCTTCATGGTCGACCCCGACCGGGCCGGCCGCGGCACCGGCCGGGCCCTCGCCGAGTACGTCCTGGAGAGTGCCAGGGCCGACGGCTACCGGGGCATGGTCTTCAACGCCGTCGTCGAGACCAACCCGGCCGTCCGGCTCTGGACCGCCCTCGGTTTCACGATCCTCGGCACGGTCCCGGACGCCTTCGACCATCCGCGGCACGGGCCGGTCGGCCTGCACATCATGTACCGCGCTCTCTAGGACCGGTCAGTCCAGCGGCGCCGTACGCCGCCACGGGCGCAGCGCCTCGATCCGCTCCGCCAGTTCCAGCAGCGTCGCCTCCGACCCCGGGCGCCCCACCAGTTGCACGGCGCAGGGGGCGCCCGACGGCAGTGCCCCGAAGGGCACGGACATCGCGGGCCAGCCGGTCAGGTTCCACGGCGGGGTGAACGGGGAGTACGCCGAGTTGGCCGCCACATTGCGCAGCCAGCCCCGCTCGTGCCACGGGCCCGCCTGGGGCGAGCGGCGGGCCAGCGCCGGGGTGAGCAGCACGTCGTACTCGGCGAAGAACGGCTCCAGGCGCTCGCGCAGCCGCTGCCGGCTCTCACCGCCGGTCACGGTGCGCACGAAGCGTCGCCCGATGCCCGCGTGCACCCGGGTGCGCCGCGTCAGCCGGCGCGGGTCGAGTCCCCGTGCGTCCACCGAGGTGCCCGCCGTCCAGTGGGCCACGGCGGTCAGGCCCAGCGACGCCGGGTAGGGCGGGTCGGCCCGCCGTACCTGGTGCCCGGCCCGCATCAGCACCCCGGCCGCCTCCCGGACGGCGTCCGCGTACGGGCGGGAGACGGTGACGCCGGCGAGTGGGCTGCGGAGGGAGACGGCGACCCGGAGGGTGTCCGGGACCGTGCGGCGGAACCGTCCGCCTTCCGTCGTGTCGTCCGCGGCGTCGGTCTCGGGGGCGTCCGCGAGCACCGAGAGCATCAGGCGGGCGTCCTCGACGGTGGTGGCCAGCGGCCCGTTCTCGGACATGCCGAACCAGTCGCCGTCACCGATGCCGGCCGGGACCACGCCGTGGCCCGGCTTGATGGTGACCAGTCCGCAGTTCGCCGCCGGGATGCGCAGGGAGCCCATGCCGTCGTTGCCCAGTGCGAGGGGCACCAGCCCGGCGGCGACCGCGGCGGCGCTGCCGCCCGACGAACCGCCCGCCGTGCGCGTCGGGTCCCACGGGTTGAGGGAGGTGCCGTGCACGCCCTCGGTGGTGCCGAACACGCACAGCTCGGGCACGTTCGTCAGCCCCACGACCACCGCGCCCGCCGCCCGCAGCCGCGCCACGGTGACGTGGTCGGCCGTCGCCGGCGTGTCCGGCGTCGCGGCGGAACCGACCCGGGTGGACTCGCCGCGCACCGCGAGGTTGTCCTTGACGGCCACCGGGACGCCGGCCAGCGGCAGTTCGGCCAGATCGTCCCGGGCGCCCACCTCCTCGGCCTCGACCAGGGCCGCCTCGGCGCGGACCGTCCGGAAGGCACCGACGCCGCCGTCGAGCCGCTCGATGCGGGCGAGGTGCTCCGCCACGACCTCGCGCGGCGTGACCCGCTTCTCCTGTACGGCGGCGGCGATCTCGGTGGCGGTCCGGCCGGCCCAGTCGGTCACGGGAGCTCCTCGGTGATGCGGGAACGGGATTACTGGTGAGTACGCAGACAGCACTCTGCCCGCCCGGACGCCTCCCGTCGAGGGTCCGGGACCTGTCGGCCACGCCGCTCAGGCGGACCGGGCCGGTCCGGTGCTCTCCCGCTCGATCAGCCGCGGCACCGGAACCCGGACCGTGCGGGCCGGGCCGCCGTCCAGCAGGGCGGTCAGCTCCGTGGCCGCCGTGCGGCCGAACTCCACGCTGTCCCGGGACAGCGCGGACAGCCACGGCCTGACCATGCGGCACAGCGCCGAGTCCTCCCAGGCCACCACGGACACGTCCGCCGGCACCGAGAAGCCGAGCCCGGTCGCGGCGGCGATCCCGGCGACGGCCATCACGTCGTTGTCGTAGATCAGGGCCGTCGGGGGAGCGGCGGCCTCCAGGACCCGGCGGGTGACGGCGGCCCCCTCCGCGTCGGAGTAGTCGGTCGGCACGGACTGCACCTCGAGGCCGCGCCGCGCCGCCTCGGCGCGCAGGGCACGGATCCGGCGCTCGGTGTGGGCGAGGCCCGGCAGCCCCGCGATGTGCGCGATCCTCCGGTGGCCGAGCGCGTGCAGCCCGTCCACCAGCGCGGCCATCGCGCCGGCGTCGTCCGCCCACACCGTCGACAGTCCCGGATGCCGCTCGTCCGGCGCCCCGCCGATCACCACGGCGGGCAGCCCGAGTCCGTCGAGCAGGTCGGGGCGCGGATCGTCGGTGCGCGGGTCCACCACCAGCACACCGTCCACGCGGTGCTCGGCCCACCAGCGCCGGTAGACCGCGCACTCGTCCTCGACGTCCGCGGCCACCTGGAACAGCAGGCCGAGATGGCGCCGGGCCAGCACCTCCTGGATGCCGGAGACCAGTTGCAGGAAGAACGAGTCCACGCCCAGCGTGTGCGCGGGCCGGGCCAGCACGAAGCCGATCGTCGCGGCGCCCTCGCCGGACAGGGCGCGGGCCGCCGTACTGGGCCGCCAGCCCAGCTGCTCGGCGACCCGGCGCACCCGGTCCCGGGTGATCTCGGAGACCCCCGGCCGGTCGTTCAGCGCGAACGACACCGCGCTCTCGGAGACCCCGGCCCGCCGCGCGATGTCCTTCATCGTCGGCCGGCGCGCGGCGGGCCGCTTGGCGGGCATGCGCGCTCCTTTCTTCACCGTGCGAGCTAAAGCGCTTGAGTGAAAAGATCCTAAAGCGCATTAGTCCTTCCCGGCAAGCACCCGTCCATGCCGCTCTGACCTGCACTAATGTTGCCCTGGTTTCATTAGTCGGCGTGAATCCATTGACTTTCCGCGAGCCCGCCGTGCATGGTCTCTGGCATCCCACCGCCGACGCCCTCCAGGGAGACGTGTCACCGTGCCCACCTCGCGCAGAACCTTCGCCGTAGCCGCCGTAGCCGCTCTCGTCCTGCCGCTGAGTGCCTGCGGCTCGGGGGGTGACGGCGGCGGCTCGACCGACGCCTCGGGCAAGGTCGAGGGGGAGATCACCTTCCAGACCTGGAACCTGCGGGCCAACTTCAAGCCGTACTTCGAGGATCTGATCGCCTCCTTCGAGGAGAAGTACCCCGACACCCACGTCAAGTGGGTCGACCAGCCCGGCGAGGGCTACGCCGACAAGATCAGCGCCGACGCCGCCGGCGGCACCCTGCCCGACGTCGTCAACGTCTCCCCGGACCTCGTCGCCCCGCTCGCCAAGGCCGGCCTCGCCCTCGACCTGGACAAGGCGGCCGGCCAGTACGAGAAGGAGTACCTGGAGGGCGCCTGGGCCAGCCACCGGATACCGGGCATGGAGGGCACGTACGCCTTCCCCTGGTACCTCAACACCGGTCCGCTCTTCTACAACAAGTCGCTCTTCGAGAAGGCCGGGCTCGACCCCGAGCAGCCGCCGAAGACCTACGACGAGGTCTTCGACGCCGCCCTGAAGATCGCCGACAGGACGGACGGCGAGGTCGCCACGCTCGCCAACGTGCCCACCATCGAGGACTTCGGCCGCTACGGCGTACCACTGATGGACGAGGAGGGCACCGCCTTCGCTTTCAACGACACCAAGGGAGTCGAACTCCTCACCAAGTACAAGGAGTTGTACGACGCCAAAGCCCTCGATCCGCAGGCACTGACCGCCACCCCCGAGTCCTCCGGCAAGAAGTTCCTCACCGGCGCCGTCGCCATGAACCCGGGCAGCGCCCTCGACCTCGCCAACTTCAAGAAGCAGGCGCCGAACCTGTACGAGAACATCGGCATCACCGACCAGATCACCAGCACCGGCCACGTCAACATGTACGTGATGGGCCTGATGGTGAACGCGCAGAGCGAGCGCAAGCCCGCAGCGGTCGCCTTCGCGCACTACGTCACCAACTCCGCGCACCAGATGTCCTTCGCCCAGCAGGTCGCCATCTTCCCGAGCACCGCCGGCTCGCTCGACGCCCCGTACTTCACCCGGGAGGACGGCACCGACGGGACCCGGGTGCGGGTCGCCGCCGCCAAGTCCCTGAAGGACGCCGTCAACTACACGCCGGTGCTCTTCAGCGAGCAGATGAAGACCGAGCTGCGCAACGAGGTCGCCAAGGCGCTCCAGGGCAAGCAGAGCCCGAAGGAAGCCCTCGACAACGCTGTCAAGGCGTGCGACCGGCTCCTGAAGCAGCAGGGCTGAGGCGTCATGGCGAGTCCCACCCTCACCGGCCCCCGGCGCACCGCCCGGCGCGTGCGGCGCCAACTTCCCACCAGCCCCTGGCTGTTCGCCGCTCCGGGCCTGCTGATCACGGGCGCGTTCATCCTGTACCCGTTCGTCTCCACGCTGGTCAACTCCTTCACCGACCGCCGCACCCTGGTCCCGGGCGAGTTCGTGGGCCTCGCCAACTTCCGCGAGCTGCTCCACGACGACATGTTCTGGACCGGCCTGCGCAACAGCACCCTGTACGTCCTCGGGGTCGTCCCCGCGCTCGTCCTGCTGCCGCTGCTGCTCGCCCTGCTGGTGCAGAAGAACATCCCCGGCATCACCTTCTTCCGCTCCGCCTTCTACACCCCGGTCGTCGCCTCGATCGTCGTCGTCGGGCTGATCTGGGTGTGGCTGCTCGACGAGCGCGGCCTGGTCAACTCCCTGCTGGAGACGCTCGGCGCGAGTCCGGTCGGCTTCCTCAGCGACCAGTGGCTGATCCTGCTCAGCGCGATGGGCGTCACGGTCTGGAAGGGCCTCGGCTACTACATGATCGTCTACCTCGCGGCGCTCGCCGACGTGCCCCGCGAACTGCACGAGGCCGCCGCCGTGGACGGCGCGGGCGCGGTCCGCCGCTTCCTCACCGTCACCGTCCCCGCCGTACGCTCCACCATGGTGCTGGTCGCGGCGCTCTCCTCGGTCGCCGCCTTCAAGGTGTTCTCCGAGGTCTACCTGATGGCGGGCCCCAGCGGCGGCCCGGCCGGAGAGGACACCACCCTCGTCATGCTCGTCCAGCGCACCGGCACCGGCCTGATCGGCCGCGTCGGCTACGCCTCCGCCATCTCCGTCGTCGTCTTCGCCGTCACCGTCGCCCTGATGCTGCTCGTCCTGCGCGCCGACCGGAAGGAGGAGTCGTGAGCATCATGGAGAAGGAACGGCCCGCCGACCGGCCCGAGGCCCCGGCCCGGGAACCCCGGATCACCGACGAGCACGGCCGCCGCGTACGGGCCTGGGAACTCGCCCTGCGCTACCTGCTCCTGCTCGGCGTCCTCGCCCTGACCATCGGCCCGTTCCTGTGGCAGCTGTCGACCTCGCTGAAGGGACCGGCCGAGGACATCTTCAGCTCCCCGCCGACGTTCCTGCCCGCCGACCCGACCCTGCACAACTACGAGCGGGTCGCCGAGACCATCCCCGTCTGGGACTACGCCCTGAACTCGCTGAAGGTCGCCGCCGCCAACGTGGTCACCAACTGCGTCGGCGCCGCCCTCGCCGGCTACGCCCTGGCCCGCCTGCGCTACCGCGGCCGGCGCGTCACCACCCTGGTGTTCATCCTGGCCATGCTCGTGCCCGTGGAGGGCATCATCATCGCCCAGTTCACCACCATGCGGGAGCTCGGCCTCAACAACACCCTGGTCGGCGTCCTGCTGCCCGGCTGCGTCAGCGCCCTGAACGTCCTGCTGATGCGCAACGCCTTCCTCAACCTCCCCTACGAGATCGAGGAAGCGGCCTACGTCGACGGCGCCAACGTCTGGCAGCGCTTCGTCCGCATCGCGCTGCCGTCGGTGAAGGGCACCCTCGCCGTCGTCGCGATCTTCGCCTTCATGGGCGCCTGGGACGACTTCCTGTGGCCGCTGATCGTGCTGAGCGACCCGTCCAAGTTCACCCTGACCATCGGCCTCAACTACCTGCACGGCACCTTCGCCAACGACGAGCGGCTCGTCGCGGCCGGCACGGTCATCGCCGTGGCGCCGCTGATCGCCCTCTTCGCCTGCCTCCAGCGGTACTTCTTCCGCGGGGTCGGCGAGGGCGCCGTCAAGGGCTGACTCCCGCCCGGACACGACCCCGGGCCGAGGGCCGACTCCCGAACCTCCCCGTAGCAAGGACACCGCATGCCTTCCGCCGTGCGCTTCGGCGTCAACTACACCCCCAGCCAGGGGTGGTTCCACCACTGGCTCGACTTCGACCTCGACTCCGTGCGCGCCGACCTCGACTCGATCGCCGCGCTGGACGTGGACCACATCCGGGTCTTCCCGCTGTGGCCCTACTTCCAGCCCAACCGCTCCCTCATCCGCGAGCGTGCGGTGGAGCACCTGGTGGCGCTGGCCGACGCGGCCGGCGAACGCGGACTCGACGTCAACGTGGACGGCCTCCAGGGGCACCTGAGCAGCTTCGACTTCCTGCCGGCCTGGACCCGCACCTGGCACCGCCGCAACCTGTTCACCGACCCCGAGGTCGTCGAGGGCCAGGCAGCCTATCTGCGCACCCTCGCCGCCGCGCTCGCCGGCCGGTCCAACTTCCTCGGCATGACCCTCGGCAACGAGGTCAACCAGTTCTCCGCCGGCCCCCACCCCGACCCGGACCGTGCCACCGCCGAGCAGATCGACGCCTGGCTGGATCGGATGCTGGCCGCCTGCGAGGAGGGCGCCCCGGGCCGCATGCACCTGCACGCCGAGTACGACGCCACCTGGTACCAGGACGACCAGCCCTTCACCCCCGCCCAGGCCGCCCGCCGGGGCGCCGTCACGGCCGTGCACTCCTGGGTCTTCAACGGCACCGCCCAGCGCCACGGCCGCACCTCCGTGCCCAGCGAGCACCACGCCGCCTACCTCGTCGAGCTGAGCAAGGCGTGGGCCGACGACCCGCACCGCCCGGTCTGGCTCCAGGAGGTCGGCGCCCCCGCGCCCCTCGTCCCCGCCGAGCACGCCGCCGCCTTCACCGAGGCGACCGTCGCGAACGCCCTGGACTGCCCGGACCTGTGGGGCGTCACCTGGTGGTGCTCCCACGACGTGTCCCGGGCGCTGGCCGACTTCCCCGAGCTGGAGTACGGCCTCGGCCTGCTCACCAACGACCGCCGCCCCAAGGACACGGCACGGGTCCTGGCCCGCGCGGCCCGTGCGGCACGCGGGGGAACACACCCGGCCCCCGCCCCGCGCACCACCGCGCTGACCGTCCCGGCCGACCCCGCCGCACGCGCGGCCTGCGCGCCCGGCGGCGCCGTCTTCGACGCCTTCTTCCGGCTGGTCGCCGACGGCGCCCGACCCACCACCGTCCTCGAGACACGCGCCGCGGACCCCGGGCACCTCGCCGCCCGCGGCATCACCGAGGTCGTCACCCCCGACGACGCACTCGCCGCCCCCGGCCCGCACGGTTCGGACCGCGTACGGCGGGGGAGCTGTACTCCAGGCCGGCCCCCGTCCTGACCCCTCCGCCGCGCCGGAAAGCAGCCGCAGCACCACCGGAACCAGCCGCCCCCGACCCCGGAGCACCCGCATGCATGACGACCGCAACCTGGTCGAAGCCCGCCTCAAGCGCGTCCTCGACGAGCGCGTCCGCCCCGCCGTGTATCCCGAGTCCGTGCCGCTCGACGTCGCGGTGTGGAACGCGCCCGGCGAGCCCGTCCCCGTCGAGGAGGGACTCGCGGCCGAACCCGAGCCCATCGCGGTCGGCGCCCGCTGGGGCGCGCCCTGGGGCACCAGCTGGTTCCGGGTCACCGGCACCGTGCCGGAGGAGTGGGCCGGGAGGACCGTCGAGGCGGTCCTCGACCTCGGCTTCGACGAGAACATGCCCGGCTTCCAGTGCGAGGGCCTCGTCTACCGTCCCGACGGCACCCCCGTGAAGGGCCTCAACCCGCGCAACCAGTGGGTGCGCATCGGCGCCCCCGTCGAGGGCGGCGAGGAGGTCCGCCTGCACATCGAGGCGGCCTCGAACCCCGTCATCCTCGACTACCACCCCTTCGTGCCCACCCGGCTCGGCGACAAGGACACCGCGGGCAGCGAACCGCAGTACACCCTCGCCCGCATGGACCTCGCCGTCCTCGACGAGACCGTGTGGAACCTGGTGCTCGACCTGGAGGTCCTCGGCGAGCTGATGACCGAGCTGCCCGTGGAGTCGCCGCGCCGCTGGGAGATCCTGCGCGCGGTCGACAAGGCCCTGGACGCCATCGACCTCCAGGACGTCAACGGCACGGCACAGGCGGCACGTTCCCGCCTCACCGGGGTGCTGTCCGCCCCCGCCGTGCCCTCGGCGCACCGGATCAGCGCCGTCGGCCACGCGCACATCGACTCGGCGTGGCTGTGGCCGCTGCGCGAGACCGTGCGCAAGGTCGCCCGCACCACCTCCAACATGACCGCCCTGCTGGAGGAGGAGCCGGACTTCGTCTTCGCCATGTCGCAGGCCCAGCAGTGGGCGTGGGTGCGCGACCACCGGCCCGAGGTGTGGGCGCGGGTGAAGAAGGCCGTCTCGGACGGGCGGTTCGTGCCGGCCGGCGGCATGTGGGTCGAGTCGGACACCAACATGCCCGGCTCGGAGGCGATGGCCCGGCAGTTCGTGCACGGCAAGCGCTTCTTCCTCGACGAGTTCGGCGTCGAGAACGACGAGGCGTGGCTCCCGGACACCTTCGGCTTCGCGGCCGGGCTCCCGCAGATCATCAAGGCGGCCGGCGCCAAGTACCTGCTGACGCAGAAGATCTCCTGGTCGCAGACGAACAAGTTCCCGCACCACACCTTCCGCTGGGAGGGCATCGACGGCACCCGGATCTTCACCCACTTCCCGCCCGTCGACACCTACAACTGCTCGATGAAGGGCAGCGCGATCGCCCACGCGGCGAAGAACTTCAAGGACAAGGGCGTCGCCCGGCACTCCCTCGCCCCCACCGGCTGGGGCGACGGGGGCGGCGGCACCACCCGGGAGATGGTCGCCAAGGCGGCCAGGCTGCGCGACCTCGAAGGCTCGGCCACGGTCGAGTGGGAGACCCCGCGGGCCTTCTTCGAAAAGGCCGAGGCCGAGAACCCCGAGCCCCCGGTCTGGGTCGGCGAGCTGTACCTGGAACTGCACCGCGCCACCCTCACCAGCCAGGCCAGGACCAAGCAGGGCAACCGGCGCAGCGAACACCTGCTGCGCGAGGCCGAGCTGTGGGCGGCCACGGCCGCCGTGCGCGCCGGGTTCCCCTACCCCTACGAGGACCTGGACCGGATCTGGAAGACGGTGTTGCTGCACCAGTTCCACGACATCCTGCCCGGCTCCTCCATCGCCTGGGTGCACCGCGAGGCACGCGCCACCTACGACAAGGTCGCCGACGAGCTGAACAGCATCATCGACGCCGCCCAGCGCGTCCTGGCCGGCGAGGGCGACACCCCGCTCGTCTTCAACTCCGCCCCGCACGCACGGGCCGGCGTCCCGGCGGGCGCCGCCGCGTCGCCCGTCACCTGCGGCCGCACCGACGTCACCCCCCGCCCCGGCGGCGGCCACGTCCTGGACAACGGCCTGCTGCGCGTCGAGATCGACGCCCAGGGGCTGGTCGTCTCCGCGTACGACATCGACGCCGAGCGCGAGACGATCGCACCGGGCGGCGCGGGCAACCTGCTCCAGCTCCACCCCGACTTCCCCAACATGTGGGACGCCTGGGACGTCGACGAGTTCTACCGGAACACGGTCACCGACCTCACCGACGCCGACGAGGTCGCCCCCGGCGACGACGGCGCCTCGGTGCGGATCGTCCGCTCCTTCGGTTCCTCCCGCGTGACCCAGGTGCTGACGCTGGCGCCGGGGGAGCGGCGTCTCGAGCTGGACACGGAGGTCGACTGGCACGAGACGGAGAAGTTCCTCAAGCTCGCCTTCCCACTCGACGTGCACGCCGAACGGTACGCCTCCGAGACCCAGTTCGGGCACTTCCACCGGCCCACCCACACCAACACCAGCTGGGAGGCCGCCAAGTTCGAGGCCTGCAACCACCGGTTCGTCCATCTGGGGGAACCCGGCTGGGGCGTCGCCGTCGTCAACGACTCGACGTACGGCCACGACGTCACCCGCACCGTCCGCACCGACGGCGGTACGACCACCACGGTCCGGGTCTCCCTGCTGCGCGCCCCGCGCTTCCCCGACCCCGAGACCGACCAGGGCGTGCACCGCTTCCGGCACGCCCTGGTGCCGGGCGCGGGCATCGGCGACGCGGTGCGCGAGGGCTGGCGGATCAACCTGCCCGAGCGGCGGGCCACCGGCGCCGGGGAGGTCGCGCCGCTGGTCACCGTCGATCAGGACGCGGTCGTGGTGACCGCCGTCAAGCTGGCCGACGACGGCAGCGGCGACGTGGTCGTCCGCTTCCACGAGGCCCATGGCGGCCGGGCCCGCGCCACCCTCACCACCGGGTTCCCGGTCACGGACGTGCAGGTGACCGACCTGCTGGAACGCCCGCTCGCGGACGCAAAGGCGCCCCGGCCGGACGGCGACCGGATCGCCGTACGGCTGCGGCCGTTCCAGCTGATGACCCTGCGGCTGAAGCGCGCCTGACGGCACCGGCGGGCCCGGTTCATTCCGCGAGCCGGGCCCGCAGCCACTCCTCCACCCCGCGCACGTGCGCCGCCGCGGCCGCCCTCGCCGCCTCAGGGTCGCGCGCGGCCAGTGCGCGGTGGATGGCGGCGTGCTCGCGGCGCGTGCGGTCGAGGGCGCCCTCGTCCTGGTGACCGCGCCGCACCCGGTCCCGGAAGGTGCGCGAGGACAGGCCCTCCAGGATCGCCGCCATGGTGTCGTTGCCGGCCGCCGCGACGATCTCCCGGTGGAAGGCCAGATCGTGGGCGACGAGCTCCTCCGGGTCCTCGGTCGCGTCCATCGCCACCAGATGCTTCTCGACCTCGGCCAGCCGCTCCGGAGTGATCCGGGCCGCGGCGAGCGCCGTCGCCGCCGACTCCAGGACCCGGCGGACCTCCAGCAGCTCCACGGTCCGCGTGCCCCGCGACAGATCGGCCACCACGCCGAACGTCTCCAGCAGGTCGCCGGCCTCCAGCCGCGTCACGTAGATCCCCGAGCCGTGCCGGGCCTCCAGCACGCCCAGCGCCGTCAGCGCGCGGATCGCCTCGCGCATGGAACTGCGGGAGATGCCCGACTGGGCGGCGAGTTCCCGTTCCGTCGGCAGCCGCTGCCCCGGCTCCAGCAGGCCCTCCGCGATCATCGCCTTGATCCGCTCGATGGCGCGCGCGGTCACCGTGCCCTTGCGCGGGGCCCTCTCGTCCACGCCGTTCCTCCACTTCACCGGGGGTGCGCCGCAGTCTAGGCCGCGCACCGGGCCCCGGGACTACGTCCGCCGCGCCTCCCCGACCAGCCGGGTCGGCGGCAGGAACTCCCGGACGTACGTCCGCTCCCAGCACGCGCCCGTCTCCCGCAGCTCCCGCCAGGTCGTGTACCGGTAGCGGAACAGGCGGGCCCGCACGAACCGCGGCGGCGCGTCGGGCGGGAACGGGGAGCGGCGCAGCAGCCTCAGCGTCGCCCGGTCGTTCTCCAGCAGCCGTTCCACCAGGACGCCGAACCACGGCGAGGCGTACGAGGGCGACAGCGCGGCGAACCACATCAGCCAGTCCAGCCGCAGATGGTACGGCGCGAACTGGCGCGGCCAGCGCCGCGGGTCACCGGGCTTGCCCTTGAACTCGTACTCCCGCCACTTGGAGTCCCGGCGCGCGACCTCGTCGGCGGTGCCCTCGATCACCACCTCGTACCGGACCCGGCTGACGCTGCCGAAGGCACCGTAGGTGTTGACCAGGTGGAGCGGGTCGAAGGACCGGTTCATCACCTGCTGGCGGGAGATCATGTTGAGGACCGGCCGGTGACTGAGGAAGACCAGCAGCGCCGCCACCGCGAGGACCACGACCACGTACCACAGGGGAGCGTCGGGCACGGACGGCGGATCCGACGGGAACCGGAGCGCCGACAGGGCCAGCACGATGGTGATCCAGTTCAGCCAGGCGAAGTTGCCCGACAGCACCAGCCACAGCTGGGTGACGATCATGAGCGCCGCGGCGGCCGTCGCGACGGGCTGCGGCGTGAACAGCAGGAAGGGCACCAGCAGCTGCGTGACGTGGTTCGCGGCCACCTCCACACGGTGCAGCGGCCGGGGCAGGTGGTGGAAGAACCAGCTGAGCGGGCCCGGCATCGGCTGGGTCTCGTGATGGTGGTCCAGGCACGTCAGCTTCCGCCAGCACTCGTCGCCGCGCATCTTGATCAGCCCCGCTCCGAACTCGACGCGGAACAGCAGCCAGCGCAGCAGGAACAGCACGACGACCGGCGGGGCAACCTCCTCGTTGCCGAGGAAGACCGCGAGGAACCCCGTCTCGAGCAGCAGCGACTCCCAGCCGAACGCGTACCAGGTCTGCCCGACGTTGACGACCGACAGATACAGCGCCCACGGCACCAGCCACAGCAGCATGGCCCCCCACAGCGGCAGCAGCGAGTCCAGCCCCGCCGCCAGTGCCGCCGACACCGCGCAGCCCGCCCAGACGCAGCCCGCGAAGAAGCGGTCCGAGCAGCGCCACTGGAACAGGCTGGGCGCCCGTTTGAAGGGCACCCGCTCGACGAACCGGGACACCGGCAGCAGACCTCGTTCGCCGATCAGCGCACGGAACTGCAGGGCCGCAGCGACGAACGCGATCAGATAGACGACGGCCAGGGCCCGCTGGAAGACCAGCCGGGTCAGCCAGTAGTCGGGTGCGGTGAACCACTCCACGGCTCGCGCTCCTCTCGTGCCACGCTCCCGGGTACCCCGGCCCGCGCGGAGTCCCTCGCGGCCTCCTCCGGCAGCCGATCAGGAGTCGAATATCGGAGCAAATCCTGGCAAGGTGGTGCGCATGGTTGATCGGGGAGCGCATGCCCTGTCACTCCCGGACGACTGGCCCGCCCACCCGGACCCGACGATCCTGGCGCTCAACCGCATGGGGAGCTTCGACTGGGACCTGGACTCCGGGCTGTTCCACATGGACGCCCAGGCGCACGAGGTGTTCGACCTGCGCCCGGACGAGTACGACGGCCGTCCCGAGTCGCTGGCGGTCCGCGTCCCGGCGGCGGAGGGCTCCCGCCTGGACGCCCTGGTCTCGCAGGCGCTGAAGGACGGCAGCGAGAACTACGGCACCTACTTCCGCATCCGCTGCCGCGACGGCACCCTGCGCTGGACCCACACCCAGGGCTACATCCGCCGCGACGAGACCGGCCGGCCCCGCCGCATCATCGGCATCCTCCGCGACGCCACCCAGGAGCTCGGGGACATCGAGGCCCGCCGCGAGCAGGCCGCCCTGGACGAGGCCCGCCGGCAGCAGACCAACGTCGTCCAGCTCACCACGGCCGCGCTCGCGCACGCCCGCACCGTGGACGACGTCATCGACGCCCTCCGGGACACCCAGGGCCTCACCCATCTGGGCGCCACCAGTTTCGTCATGGGCCTCGTGGAGGCCGACCGCATCCTGCTGGTCGCCGAGCAGCCGCACGGCAGCTTCGTCCACGGCACCCGCGTCACCGGCGTCGACGACGCCTACCCGATGAGCGAGGCCGTCCGTACGCTCAGTCCGCGCTTCATCGAGTCGCCCCAGGAGTTCGCCGAACGCTATCCGGTGCTGTGGCCGCACCTCACCGGCCTGCACGTGACCGCGGCGGCCTATCTGCCGCTGATCGCCCAGGCCCAGCCCATCGGCGCCCTCGGGCTGCTCTACAGCGACCGGCGCGAGTTCTCGCCCGAGGAGCGCAACGTCCTCGTCGCCCTCGGCAGCAGCATCGCGCAGAGCCTCCAGCGGGCCATGCTCTACGAGCAGGAGATGGACCTCGCCGAGAGCCTCCAGCAGGCCCTGCTGCCGCGCACCATCCCCAGCGTCCCCGGCTGCGACGTCGCCGTCCGCTACCGCGCCGCCACCATCGGCGGCGCCCTCGGCCGCGACATCGGCGGCGACTGGTACGACCTGATCCCGCTGCCCGGTGGACGCGTGGGCGCCGTCATCGGGGACGTCCAGGGCCACGACACGCACGCCGCCGCCGTCATGGGGCAGCTGCGCATCGTGCTGCGCGCCTACGCGGCCGAGGGCCACCCCCCGGCGACCGTGATGGCACGGGCCTCCGTCTTCCTGCACGAGCTCGACACCGACCGCTTCGCGACCTGCCTGTACGCGGAGGCCGACCTGACCACCGGAGTGGTCCAGGTGGTGCGCGCCGGGCACCTCGACCCGCTGCTGCGGCACGGCGACGGCAAGTGCCGGCGCGTACCCGTCGAGGGCGGGCTGCCGCTCGGCCTGTCCGCCGAGTTCGGCCGCCTCGCCTACCCGGTCGCCACCGTGGAACTGGACCCGGGCAACACCCTGCTGCTGTGCACCGACGGCCTGGTCGAGGAGCCCGGCGCCGACCTGGACGACGGCATGCAGGCGCTCGCGGAGCTGGTCGCCTCCGGCCCGCAGGACGTCGGGAGCCTCGCCGACCTGCTGATCGAGGCGGCCGAGCAGCGCCGCGGCGACGACGACGTGGCCCTGCTCGTGCTGCGCCGCCGTGTCCCCGACACGCCCCGTGTCGGCGGCCGGGTCCGCCAGCACGTCGCCCCGGGCGACCCGGAGGCCCTCACCGAGGCCCGGCACATGATCCGCACGGCGGTCCGCTCCTGGGGCGACGAGGAGCACGCCGACTCGATCGAGCTGGTCGCCGACGAGATGATCACCAACGCCCTCATGCACACCGAGGGCTCCGCGATCGTCACCCTGCGGTTCCTCTCCGGCACCGACCGGCGGCTGCGTGTCGAGGTCGAGGACGGCTCCAGCGCCCTGCCGCGCCGCCGTGACCCCGGGGACGACGGGGTCTCCGGGCGGGGACTGCGCCTGGTCGACGCGCTCGCGGACGCCTGGGGCGTGGAGGCGCGCGGCAGCGGCAAGTGCGTGTGGTCGGAGTTCGTGATGCCGCACGCCTGATGCCGCGGCGACGGTGCCCCGGGGGGGCCGGGGCGCGTGGCACGGCCGGCGTTGTCGGAGGCGGGTGGCACTCTGGACACATGCCCGAACTGCCCGAGGTCGAGGCGCTCAGGGACTTCCTGACCGAGCACCTCGACGGCCGCGAGATCGTACGGGTGCTGCCCGTGGCGATCAGCGTCCTGAAGACGTACGAGCCTGCGCTGTCCGCCCTGGAGGGCCACCAGGTGGCCGCCGTGCACCGGTACGGCAAGTTCCTCGCCATCGAGACCGCCGGCGGCCCCCATCTGGTGACCCATCTGGCCCGCGCGGGCTGGCTGCACTGGAAGGACCGCCTGCCGTCCGGCATGCCCCGGCCCGGCAAGGGCCCCCTGGCACTGCGCGTCGCCTTGGACACCGGCGCGGGCTTCGACCTGACCGAGGCGGGCACACAGAAGCGGCTCGCGGTGTACGTCGTGGCCGACCCGCAGCAGGTGCCGGGCGTGGCCCGGCTCGGCCCGGACCCCCTGGCCGACGACTTCGACGAGGCCCGCTTCGCCGCACTCCTCGACGGCGAGCGGCGGCAGCTCAAGGGCGCCCTGCGGGACCAGAGCCTGATCGCGGGCGTGGGCAACGCGTACAGCGACGAGATCCTGCACGCCGCGAGGATGTCGCCCTTCAAGCTGGCCGCGTCGCTCACCGACGAGGAGACGGCGCGGCTGTACACGGCGCTGCGCACCACCCTGACCGAGGCGGTCGAACGCTCCCGGGGGCTGGCGGCCGGCCGGCTGAAGGCCGAGAAGAAGAGCGGCCTGCGCGTCCACGGACGCACCGGCGAGCCCTGCCAGGTCTGCGGCGACACCGTCCGGGAGGTCTCCTTCAGCGACTCCTCCCTCCAGTACTGCCCCACCTGCCAGACCGGCGGCAAGCCGCTCGCCGACCGGAGACTGTCGCGGCTGCTCAAGTAGCGGCCCGATACCTCCCCAGAGACCCGAGTCGCGCTGTTGATGCGGAAGTGAGCGGGAGGAGTGAAAAAAGCAGAAAGGGACGAAAGTCCCGAATGATGCCACGGGGTGCATGGGCACAGAAGGCCGGAGAGCACGTGACCGAGCCCACAGTGAGGACGCCCGCCGTATGCAGACCGAAGTAGCCGCCCGCCCCTGCCCGCCCGCACCCTCCGCCCGCACCGCCGCACTCGACAGCCAGGAGGCCGTCGCCGCCGCCTTCGACCGCCTCGCCACCCTGGACGACGGCCCCGGCAAGGAACGGCTGCGGGAGGAGCTGACGCGGGCCTGGCTGCCGATGGCGCACCGCCTCGCCGCCCGTTTCCGCGACAAGGGCGAGAGCGCCGAGGATCTGCGCCAGGTCGCCGCACTGGGCCTGCTCAAGGCGATCGGCCGGTACGACCCGGCCAGGGGACCGTTCGAGCCGTTCGCGATACCCACGATCCGGGGCGAGCTGCGCCGGCACTTCCGCGACCGCACCTGGGACGTACGGGTGCCGCGCCGCGTCCAGGAACTGCGCAACCGCGTCCGGACCGCCTACGTCGAGCTGGCCCTCGCGCCCGGCGGCGCGCGTCCCACCGTGACCCGGCTGGCCCGGCACACCGGGCTCGGCGAGGAGGAGGTCGGCGAGGGCCTGGAGGCCCTGGAGAGCTACCGGGCGCTCTCCCTGGACGCGTCGCACGGCTCCGCCGGCGAGGCCGACGGGGGACCGGGCCTCGTCGACGTGCTGGGCGAGCCCGACCGGGGCTTCCAGCTCGTGGTCGACCGGGAGAGCGTCAAGGAGGCGGTGCGCCGGCTGCCGTCGCGCGAGCGCGCCATTCTCTACCTGCGCTTCTTCGAGGACTGGTCGCAGAGCCGTATCGCCCGGCGGCTGGGGATCTCCCAGATGCACGTCTCCCGGCTGCTCGCCCAGACCTGCGCCCGGATACGCCGCGAGACCCTCGCCGCGCGGTGAGCCCCGCTCATCCGACGGGGAGGGTCACCAGACGCTCCCCCTCCGCGGTCCGCACCTCGTAGCGGGCGGTCTGGCCGGGGCGCAGCGCCGCGCCGCCGTGCATCGTGTTCCGCCGGGCGTCGTGATCGGGGACGCTCCAGCTGGTGACCGTCTCCTCGGTGCCGTCGCGGCCCACGGCGACGAGCCGGCAGGAGCGCGGTCCCGCCCCGTCCTCGACCTGGAGCTCCACGTCGCTGCCCCAGGCCTCGTCCTCGGCCGTGACCCGCGCCCACACCCCCGTCCGCTCGTCGGTCGCGGTGACGCGCACACCCGGCGCGTCCTGCTGCGCGTGCAGTGCGAGGGCGGGGCCGGCCACGGCGCAGACCACGGCCGCGGCCACGGCGTACAGCA
Organism: Streptomyces sp. NPDC032940; assembly: GCF_040636935.1. NCBI lineage: Bacteria > Bacillati > Actinomycetota > Actinomycetes > Kitasatosporales > Streptomycetaceae > Streptomyces > Streptomyces sp. NPDC032940. Next base: position 182,246 of record NZ_JBEZVJ010000007.1, read on the forward strand.
GCCGGCGGCGGCCGCTCCGGCGGCGGGCCGCCACCTGGGCCAGCAGGCGGTCCAGCAGCCCCGGCCCGGGCCGGGTCAGCGGGTGGACGAGGCGTGGCGTCGCGTTCCGGTAGAGCATCAGCTGACGGGCGGTGGGGCCGAATTCGGTGACCTGCACCGCGCACCGGGGGCATTCCATGAGGTGGTCCTCGAAGCGGAACGCCTCCGCCTCGTCCAGCACGCCGAGCGCGTAGGCGCCGACGTCACGATGCCTTTCCAGGGACCTCATGCCGAATCCTCGTACCGTTGGGTGCGGGTGGGGTTACTCCTTGCTCCCACCGGTACGCACCGGGCAGCCGAATCACTCAAGCCACACACGGAATCGACACCCACGGGTTCGGAGCGGCCGAACCCGTGGATTGGTCCGTGGGCGAAGAAAACCGGGCCGGGGGCGGCGCCGGATCGGTCGAGGCGACGCCTGTGTCGGGTGGGGCCGCCTAGAAGAGGTGAATGGCCAGGTGGCCCAGTGGCAGCCCCAGTTGCCAGGCCGGGGTCCACACCTTCGGCCCCTCGTCCTCGCCGCCGCCAGGGCCGCCGCCCGGCACCGCGTTGAGGTCCGGGGCGAGCAGTTCGGTCTCCTGGAGCCAGCGCCACGCCGCCCGGGCCAGCTCCAGGTCCGGCGAGTGCCGGCCGTCGGCGACGGTGTCGGCCGTGACCTCGTCCAGCCGCTCGCGCACCCACTCCTGCCACGGCTGGTCGTACGCGGTGAGGGACAGCCAGGTCTCCAGTCGGGTGACGACCCGGATGCCGCTCAGCTCGTTCTCCGTGTCGGACAGGAAGACGGTCAGTGCCAGCGCGTCGCGCCCGGCGCGGAACTCGAAGGACGTCGGCGGCATCAGGTCGCCGGTCCGCAGCAGCTCGTCGGCGATGTACTCGGCGTACAACCAGGCCATCGGGACGGTCAGTTCGCCTCCGCCGGTGCCGTCCGTGCTCTCTGGACCTCTGTGCAGCATCCCTTCCCTGCCTTCCTCCGGTGCGTGCGCGTCGCCCGACCCGGGTCATGGGCCCCCGTCCGGAACACGGATGAGAACAGCCGATTACTCAACCGGGGTCCACGGCAAGGCGCTTTACGGAGGCTTGACCATGTGGTCGGTTTCACCGCAGGTCGGCGGCGTATCCCGGTAGCACCCTGCGCAGGGCTCGCAGCGCGTAGTACGCGCGGGACTTCACGGTACCGGGCGGGATGCCGAGGGCGGTCGCGGCTTCCGCCACACTCGCCCCCTGGAAGTACACGAGCACCAGGACTTCACGGTGCTCCGGAGTGAGTGTCTTCACAGCCTCCCGCACATCGAGGGCGGCGGCGGCCCGTTCGGCGTGGTCGGCGCAGACCGGCGCGTTCTCCAGCACCGCGTCGCCGACCTCGGCCGGCCGGGCCTGCCGGGCCCGGCGCGCGTCGATCGCCAGCCGCCGGGCCACGGTGAGCAGCCAGGGCCGTACCGAGTCGAAGGCGTCGGCGCGCAGCGCCTCGGGATGCTGCCAGGCGCGCACCAGTGTCTCCTGCACGAGGTCCTCGGCGCGCTGGCGGTCGCCGTCGCTGAGCCGCAGCAGCAGGGCGAAGAGCGGCCGGCCGTGCTCGCGCTGGAGTGCGGCGAGCTCGTGCTCGGCGGTCGTCGCGTCGGGGAGGGTGATTCCGGCCGTCATGGCCGTATGGCACCGCAGGGCCCCGTGCGGGGACAGGGTGCGCGCACGGGTCTGCGACGGACGGTCGATCGCGTCGGTGAACGGTCCGACGAACGGTCGGCGCCCCCCTTTCGCGCGTGCCGGACGGGCTAATGGGCGTGTCGGAGCCCTCTGGGGCGGACTCCGTCTCTATACCTGTTTGTGTGTAAATGTGATTTTCCTCGTGCATGCGACCACAGCGGAGTGAACGGATGATCACACGCAGTCGGCAGGTGGCCCTGGCCCTGACCGTCCTCCTCACCGCGGGCGCGGCGTGCCAGGCCCGCGATCACGAACCGCCGGCGCGACCGGCCCCCGCCCCGTCCGCCACGCCCGCCGGTTCCTTCACGCTCGTCGCCTCCGGCGACGTCCTGCCGCACGACTCGATCATCGAGCGGGCGCGCTTCGACGCGGGCGGTACCGGCTACGACTTCCGCCCGATGCTCGCCGGCGCGAAGCCCGTCGTCGGGCGCGCCGATCTCGCGCTGTGCCACATGGAGACGGTGTACGGCGTGAACGGCGACTACAGCGGCTACCCCCTGTTCAAGTCCCCGCCCGAGGTGGCGACCGCGCTGGCCGCCACCGGCTACGACGGCTGCTCCACCGCCTCCAACCACACCTTCGACGACGGCGCGGACGGCATCCGCCACACCCTGGACGCCCTCGACCGCGCCGGCGTACGGCACGCCGGGTCCGCCCGCACCGAGGACGAGGCGCGCACCACGACGATCCTGCGCGCGGGCGCCGCCCAGGTCGCCCACCTCGCCTACACCTTCGACACCAACGGCCGCCCGGCACCGCAGGGGCAGCCGTGGGCGGTGCAGCTGATCGACGAGCACCGGATCGTCACGGACGCACGGGCCGCACGGCAGGCCGGCGCCGACGTCGTCGTCGTGTCCCTGCACTGGGGCACCGAGTGGCAGGACGAGCCCGACGACCAGCAGCTGGCCCTCGCCGAGGGCCTGACCGCCGCCCGCAGCGGCGACCGCCCCGCCATCGACCTGATCCTCGGCACCCACGCCCATGTCCCGCAGGCCTACGAGAAGGTCAACGGCACCTGGGTGGTCTACGGGATGGGCGACCAGATCGCCGGCGAGATGATCAACGACGACGGCGAGCGCGACCCGCGCGGCAACCAGTCGAGCATCGGCCGCTTCACCTTCGCCCCGCCCGCCCGGCCCGGCGAACGCTGGCGCGTGACGAAGGCCGAGTTCCTCCCCCAGCTCTTCGACGTAGACGCCGGCCGGGTGGTCGACCTCAACAGCGCGCTGAAGGACGGCGCCGAGGTCCGCGCCGTCCGCGACCGCATCCGAGACGTGGTCCTCAGCCGCGGCGCGGCCGAGGACGGCCTGGTGATGGGGGAGTAGGGCCGAGGCGCCGGACGCTAACGGCCCGCCAGCTCCGACTTGCGGTAGGAGTAGCCGAAGTAGATCACCAGGCCGATCGCGAACCAGACCGCGAAGCGGACCCAGGTCTGCCACTGGAGGAAGGTGATCAGCCAGATCGAGAAGACGATGCCCAGCGCCGGTACGAACGGCATCCACGGGGTGCGGAAGGTGCGCGGGAGGTCCGGCTGGCGGTAGCGGAGCACGATCACCGCGGCGCACACGACCACGAACGCCAGCAGGATGCCGATGTTGGTCAGCTCGGCCGCCTCGCCGATCGGCAGGAACCCGGCGATCACGGCCGACGCGACCCCGACGATCCAGGTGACCCGCGTCGGCACATGGCGCGTCGGGTGCGTCTTGGCGAACCACTTGGGCAGCAGCCCGTCACGCGACATGGAGAACCACACGCGGGTGACACCCAGCATGAAGGTGAACATGACGGTGAGGATGCCGATGATCGCGCCCACCGCGATGACGTCGGCCAGACCGCTGAGCCCCACCGACTTGAACGCCGTCGAGAAGCCGCTCTCGGGATCGATGTCCTTGTAGTTCTGCATGCCGGTCAGCACCAGACACGCCGCCACGTACAGCACCATCGAGATGACCAGCGAGTAGATGATCGCCTTCGGCATGTGCCGCTGGGCGTCCTTCGACTCCTCGGCCGCCGTCGACATGGCGTCGTACCCGAACACCGCGAAGAACACCGTCGCCGCACCCGTGAAGGCGCCGCCGACCCCGAACGGGAAGAACGGGTGGTAGTTCGCGGTGCTGATGTGGAAGACGCCGACGCCGATGACGAGCAGGACCACCAGTACCTTCAGCACGACCACGACCATCTCGAAGCGGGCCGCGTTCTTGATGCCGAGGGTCAGCAGATAGGCGATCAGCAGGCACAGCACCGCCGCGAACAGGTCGACCTTGTGCCCGTCGCCGGTGCCCGGCGCCCCCAGCATCCAGTCCGGCAGGTCGGCGCCCATCTCCCCGACCAGGAAGCTGAAGTAGCCGGAGATGCCGATCGCGACCACCGCCACGATCGCCGTGTACTCGAGGAGCAGGTCCCAGCCGATGAACCAGCCGACCAGCTCGCCGAGGACCGCGTAGCCGTACGTGTAGGCCGAGCCCGCCTTCGGGATCAGCCCGGCGAACTCCGCGTACGACAGCGCCGCCGCCGCGCTCGCGACACCCGCGATGAGGAAGGAGATCAGCACCGCCGGGCCCGCGGTGCCGTTGGCCACGGTGCCGGCCAGGGTGAAGATGCCGGCACCGATGATGCCGCCCACGCCGATGGCCGTCAGCTGCCACAACCCCAGCGACCGCACCAGGCCGGCACCCTGCCCGGCCTCCGTGTCCTCGATGTGCTCGATGGGTTTGCGACGCAGAACGCCCTCGCCCATGCGCAACCCGGCCATGCGCCTCACCTCTTTGTGATCGGCAAACGGCTGACGGTGGATCATGATGACTCACTCGCGTCCCCGACGGAAGGCACGACGCACGCACCGGACCCACCCGTGTCACGGCACCACGGTCACCGGCCAGCGCCCCGCCTTCACCAGCCGCACCGCGACCGAGCCGACGATCCGGTGCCCCGCCTGTTCCGACGCCCCCACGACCACGGCGTCCGCCCGCAGTTCGTCGGCCGCCTTCACCAGGCCGTTGTAGGGGTCGCCCCGGAACGTGTGGAACTCCCAGCGCACGTCGAATATCCCCCTGGACCGCTCCGTCGCCGCCCGGATCTGGGCCACCAGGTCCTCGGCGATCTCGTCGGTCGTGTCCGCCACCGGCGCGCCCAGCGCCGCCCCCGCCGCCAGCACCGGCTGCACGTACACCACGGCGAGCAGCGCGCGCTGCCGCCGGGCCAGACCGCCGGCGTAGGCCGCCGCGCGGAGCGAGGAGTCGGAGCCGTCCACCCCGACCACGATGACCTTCGGTCCGTCCGTGCCCCGTTCGAACTGAGAGGAGTGCTGTTGCGTCACGCCGCGAGGCTATCGGAACCCCCGCCTCCGGCCACGGGCCCCTTCGTCCGCGGCCGGCCCGGGCGGGCCCTCGCTGCGCCGCGCGGGTGGTTCCGTGCCGCCGCACCGGTGTCGTTCAGGGGCGTCGGCCCCTGTCCGGGCGAGGGATGAGTCATGAAGAAGGATCAGTTGCTCACACGGCGCCGCGCCCTGCTCGCCGGTGCCGCGGCGGCCGGAGCGGCCGGTACCGCCGGCGTCCTCGCGGCGGGCCGGGGCCACGGACCGGCCCGGCCGGCCGCACCCGCCGCGGGCGCCCAGGCGCAGAGCCCGCTCAAGCCCTCCGCCTACCGCCTCCAGCCCCTGACCGGATACGGCACACCCGGGACCGGACCCCGCCGGCCCGCGGTGCGCAGCGAACCGATCCTGCGCATGTCCGGCCGGGGCCGCACCATGATGCTCACCTTCGACGACGGACCCGACCCCCACTACACGCCCGAGATCCTGGACACGCTGGCGGAGTACGACGTGCACGCGACGTTCTTCGTGTGCGGGGAGATGGCCGGCTACTACAAGGACCTGCTGTCCCGGATGGCCGACGAGGGCCACGTCGTCGGCAACCACACCTGGTCCCACCCCCTGCTGACCAAGCTCAGCCGCAGCCGCGTCCGCGCCGAGATGGAGAGCACCTGCGAGATCGTCGAGAAGACCTACGGCGAGCCGCCCCGCTGGTTCCGCGCCCCCTACGGGGCGTGGAACCGCGCGGTCTTCCAGCTCGGCGCCGAACTCGGCATGGAGCCCCTCGCCTGGACCGTCGACTCCCTCGACTGGACCACCCCCGGCACCGCCACCATCGTCGACCGGGTCGAGGACGGCGCCGCCCCCGGCGTCGTGGTGCTCTCGCACGACGCCGGGGGCGACCGCTCGCAGACCGTGCGCGCCCTGCGCACCTATCTGCCGCAGCTGCTGGACTCCGGCTACCACCTCACCGTCCCCCGGCGGCAGCAGGTGTGACGCGCGCCGCCCGCCCGGACGGGCCCGCTCAGCGGACCTCGACCAGGCGGGCGAAGGCGACGACGTTCCCGTCGTAGCCGTTCTGCTTGGTGAAACCACCGCCGCAGGTGATGACCCGCAGTTCGGGCGTGCCCTTGGACGCGTACACCCGGTCGCCGGGGAAGTCGTCCTTCGCGAACACCTCGATGCCGTAGATCTCGAACACCGCGGTCTTCCCGTCCTGCCGGGACACCTCGACCCTGTTCCCCTTCTTCAGCGCACCGAGCCCGTAGAAGACGGCGGGGCCCTGCTTGTTGTCGACGTGGCCGACCACCACCGCGGTGCCCTTCTCACCGGGGGAGACCGCGCCGGTGAACCAGCCGGCGAGGTTCGGGTCCTCCGGCGGCGGCGCGCCGACCCAGCCGTCCGCGTCCAGGCCCACCGGCATGATCGGCGCGTCGACCTGGATGGCGGGGATCGCGACCCGGTCGGGCACCGCGTACGCCAGCGGGGCGAGGCCCGCGACGGCGTTCTCCCCGCCGGCGACCCGGGTGTCGGCGGCGGCCGCCGAGGCGGGCTGCGGCGGGCCCTCGTCGAACTCCCCCGAACCATTGCGAATGAGCGCGAGCCCGGTCAGCAGAACCAGCGCTATCACGCCCCAGGGAGCGCGCTTGCGCCGCCGCTCCTCCTCCTCGGCCAGCTCCTCGGACCCGTACATTCGCCTTCCCCTCTCGGCCCGGCCGTCGCCGGGGCGTCCGCGCATACGAGCACGCTAAGCGCGGTGCGCCCGAGCGGCGACGGGGCGCATGCGAACGGGTGGCCCGCGCACCCGGCGGTGCGCCATCCGGGACACGCCCGGCCGGAATTTCCTGACGGTCCGTGACCTGCGGCGATATCCACTCGCCGGTTCCGGCCCGGCATAGCCCCTCACCAGGACGGACCACTCCCGAAGTGCGGTGGCGGGCAGGGCAACTGAGGGTCTCTCTGGGAGGCGCTTTCTCGCCGATCGACCGGGGACGGGTCCCGGGGCGCCTTCCGCGGAGGATGACATGCGCAACTTTCGTGCCCTGGCGGCCGCGGGTGCCGCGGTCGCCGTTCTCGGGATGGCCGCCCCCACGGCCACCGCCGGCGGCGACCACAACACGCCGAGCAACATCGTCGCCCTGCCCAGCGTCATCGCGCGCGGCGGTCAGCTGACCGTCACGGTCGACGGCTGCCCGCAGGGCGGGAGCATGACCTCGGACGCGTTCGGCAGAGCCCACCTGACCCCGGTGCGGGGGGCCAACGAGACCTCCCGGGGCACCGCGACCATCAGGAACGACGCCCGGCCCGGGGCCTACGACATCACCGTCAACTGCTCGGGCCGCACGCTGACCCGCCCGTCCGCCTTCACCGTCATCGGCGGCGTCCGCGGCGGTCTCGGCGGCAGCAGCTCGAGCGGCGCCACGCCGACGGACATCGCCATCGGCGGCGGACTCGTGGCCGCGGCCGTCGCCGGCACCGGCCTGTTCTGGCTGCGCCGCCGGTCCGAGCGCCGGATCTGACCCCGCCTCCGGGCCCGTCCGTCACCGCTCCCGGCGCAGCGCACGTCGACAGGGCGTCGCCCCGGACCCTCAGGGGGATCCGGGGCGACGCCCTGTGCACGCGGGGCGACGACGTCGGCGCGGGACCATGAGGTCAGGCACCCTCCTCGCCGGATCGGCGCCGGGACAGGTGGTACGCCACACCGACGGAGCCCGCGATCAGCGCGACGCCGAGCCCCGTCTCCTTGAGGTCGAAGCCGGCGACGCTGCCGCCCTCACCGGCGTGCACCCCCTTGGGCGGCACGGTGCCCGGCCGGTGCGACTGGCCGCCGGCGATGGTCAGCTCCGCCGTCCCGCTCCTCCCGTCACAGGTGAACGACACCTCGTAGACCGCGCCGGGCCGGGCGTCCCGGTCGACCCGTGTCCGCGCCGAGTCCTGCGTGCGCGGGATGACCACCGTGTCGAACACCGGGGACGCGACCCTCACCCGGCCCCGGCAGGCGCCGTCGCTCCGGTCCACGCGCAGGGTGACCTCCCCGCCCGGTGGGACGGTGGAGGGCCGGACGCTGAAGCCGAACGGCGTGTGGCCGCCGACGGCCGCGCCGGCCGGCACGCAGGACGAGAGAGCGGCGACGCCGAGCAGCGCGGCCGAGGCGACGGGTATCGCGCGCATGGTGAATCCTCCGGGTCCCGAGGAGCAGCTGCGGACCTGTTCCGCTCGCGCCAGGAATGCACCTCGATGCCCGAAACGCTAGGAAGCTCCGCTCGCGGGCGCGATCGCAGTCGCGCGAATGGGGCAAGGGTGTGGGCCGTCCGGGGGGCGGCGGCCCGGCGGCCGGAGGACGGCATCGGCGTGTCGGTGCGCGTGCGGGCCGCTCCCCGTGTAGGAGCGGCGGGCGGCCCGCATCCCCGCCGGTGCCGGCTCAGCCCTTGACGCCCGGGAACAGGCTCAGGAACGGTTCCGTCGACGCCGCGACGCCGCGGCTGTAGGGCGCGTCGAAGTCCCAGATCAGGAAGAGCAGGAAGGCGATCAGCGCGGAGAACAGCCCGGCGAGGACCAGTTCCCGTGTGGTGCGCCGGATCTGCAGGGCGAAGACCATGCCGATGGTGACGACGGCACCGGCGATGAGCCCGAACCACACCACGCCCGGCATCGTGGCCCCCGTCGACTCCGCCCGGGACGTCCGGGCCTGGTCCGCGGCGGCCACCTGGTCGACGAGCGGCTGGTAGGCCTGGGCCTCGAAGTCCGACCGCGGCTCGTAGTCGGTGACGTCCGCGCGGACCCGGTCGAGGAGCTCGGTGCCCCGCTCGGTGACCTCGCCGTCGTCGGCCATGGACCGCCACTCGGTCGTCACGACGTGTCCGACATAGGCGTTGACATCCTCCCGGATGCGGTCACGGACATCGGGGGGATAGACCCGGACACGTTCGGAGATCTCGTGCAGCGCGACGGCCTCCGCCTGCACATGGTCCTCGGCGGCGCTGCGTGCCTCCCAGACGCCGGCGATGGCCAGGCCCAGGACGATGGCGTACACCACGCCGATCCACATCGTCATGTACTCGATGACGTCCGGTGTCTCGGAGACGTCCTCGTCGTCGGAGGCCCTGCGGTGCCGCAGGAGCGTGACGATGACGACGACGGCGCACGCGGCCAGCATCGCGAGGATGAGAACAAGCCATTCCGGCAAGAGAAGCCTCCAGGATCAGCGCGCGCGGAGCGCGGCGACGGCCACCACCGCGGGCACCGTGATGAGCAGGACGAAGACGAGGGGGGAGGTCGCGCCGCGCGTGGACCGCTGCTGCACCCGGGCGGTGCGGTGGCGCGGGTAGTGCACCGGGGTGAGTGACGGGCGGGGCGTCGGCGTGGCCGAGGGGGCGGGCGCGGGAACGACGGGCCGGGCCCGCGTCGGCGGGGGAGTCGGTGCCGGCGTGGGTGCGGGCGTCGGGCGGACCGGTGCCGGGCGCGGTGACGGCGTGGGCTTCGGCGTGGGCTTCGGCGCAGGCGGTGGCGTGGGCTTCGGCGCGGGCGGCGGTGGGGTCGGCGTGGGCTTCGGAGGCGGCGGTGGCGGTGGTGTCGGAGGGGGAGTGGGGGTGGGGGTCGGAGTGGGCGTCGGCGGGGGCGTCGGCTCCCGACACGGTGGGAAGGCGGGCCAGGTGGCGCTGCCGGCGATCGCCACCGCTTCGGTGCCGTCCGGGCCGGTCGAGGCCCACGCACAGGCGTCGGCCTGCGCCGGGCCGACCGGTGTGCCGACGAGCGTGAAGGTCAGCGTCACCAGGGCCAACACCCGTCCGGCGAAAGCGGATCGGGTCGGTTCGGGTCCATGCACGACGAGATCATCGGACGCGGCGCGCGCTGCCATGCGGGAGAAGCCGGTGATTGCCCCGAACGCGTGAGAAGGGCCCGCGCGCGGTTTGAACGGCGCCCGGGCGCCCGCGCACGGAACCGCACGAGGGTACGAGGGGGAGTGCCAGGAGAAAGAAATCAGCACCCGGTTGAACACAACCCGCTCCGCCGTGCGTACCCAGTGTCGTGCGTCGGCGCAGCAGGGCGCCGCAACACCTTTGTGACGATCGGGGATTGACGATGAAGACCTCCTGGCGGAGCGCCTCACTCGTGGCGAGCGCCGCGGCGGTGCTGGCGCTGACGACGGCGTGCGGCCAGGACGGCGGCAGCACCGCGGGCAGCCAGAACGTGGGAGCGACGGCCGCGCCCGGCGACGTCAGCACCATCGGCGCCGGAGCCGGCCTCGGCGACGGGCTCGGCGCCAAGGGCGGACAGTCCTCCGCGGCTCCGCCCGTCTCCGCAGGCAAGCTGTCCGTCACCGCCGACGCCGAACTCGGCGAGCTCGTGACCGACGGCAGCGGCCGCACCCTGTACCGGTTCGACCAGGACACCGCCCAGCCGCCCAAGACGACGTGCGAGGCCGACTGCGCCACGACCTGGCCGCCGGTGGCCGCGGACGACGCCATCGCCGGCGAGGGCATCGACAAGGCGCTGCTCGGCGAGGTCACCCGCGCCGACGGCACCAAGCAACTGACCATCGGCGGCTGGCCGGCGTACCGCTACGCCAAGGACGCCGTCGGGGATGTCAAGGGCCAGGGCGTCGGCGGCAAGTGGTACGCCCTCGCCCCCGACGGCAAGAAGGCCGAGGCCGCCGACCTGGCGGGACTGTCCACCCGCAAGGATCCCGAACTCGGCGAGATCGTCGTCGACAAGAACGGCATGACCGTCTACCGCTTCATGAAGGACGAGGCGTGGCCGAAGCCGGTCTCCGCGTGCACCGGCGCCTGTCTGGAGAAGTGGCCGATCGTGGCCCCCGTGGAGGCGAACGACACCAAGGGGGTCGTGAAGAAGGGCCTGATGAGCTTCACCCGGCCCGACGGCGGCGCGCAGCAGACGGTCAACTGCTGGCCGATCTACACCTTCGCGGGTGACAAGAAGGCCGGCGACACCAACGGCCAGGGCGTCGGCGGCACCTGGTACGCCGTCGCACCGGACGGAAAGCCGGTCGGCGCGCCGAAGGAGTGACGGTTCCCTCTCCCCGCAGCCCCCTCCCCGGTGCCGTCCCCTCCGTGTCCAGGCGGAGGGGGCGGCACCTTTCGCGCGCTTTGGCGTGCCTTGGCGCCCGGCACGTGCCGCAGGCAGTGACCGGGAACGGACGGTCAATCTCCGCTCGGGCTCGCTCGTTTGGCGGGCGATCAGTAGCCTCAGCTCGAACACCGGATCGCCCGAGCCCTTGGAGAGATAGATGGAGCGTCCCGCCTGGGCCCCACGGAGCATCGACATCTCGGTGCCGAGCGTGTCCCGCATCTACGACTTCTACCTGGGCGGTTCGCACAACTTCGAGGTCGACCGCGAAGCGGCCCGCAGGGCCATGGAGTTCATGCCGGGACTCCCCAAGATCATGCAGGCGAACCGGGCGTTCATGCGCCGCGCCGTGCGCTTCGCGGCCCGGGAGGGCATCGACCAGTTCCTGGACATCGGCTCCGGCATCCCCACCTTCGGCAACGTCCACGAGGTGGCCCGCGAGGCCCGGCCCGGCGCCCGCGTGGTGTACGTCGACCACGACCCGGTCGCGGTGGCGCACAGCCAGGCCGTCCTGGAGGGCGACGCGGACGCCGACGTCGTGGCCGCCGACCTCCTCAAGCCGCGGGACATCCTCGGCAGTCCCCAGGTGGAGCGGCTGATCGACCTGAATCGGCCGGTGGCCCTCCTGCTCGTTGCCATACTGCACTTCGTGGAAGACGCGGACGACCCCTACGCTGCGGTGGCCGAGCTGAGCGGCGCGCTCGCGCCCGGCAGCCTGCTCGTCCTCACGCACGCCTCGTACGAGGGGATCCCGGGCCCCGCCGAGCGGGCCGGGGGCGCGGTGGACGTGTACCAGGACATCCGCAATCCGCTGATCATGCGTTCGCGCGACGAGATCGCCCGGTTCTTCGAGGGGTACGACATGGTGGAACCCGGACTGGTTCCGATGCCGCGCTGGCGGCCGGAGACGGCGCCGGAGGACGAGGACCCGTACGCCTTCTCGGGCTTCGCCGGCGTGGGACGTACGGCGTGACCGCGGAGCCGGGCGGGCCGGAGGACAGACTCCGCCGGTTCGCGACGATCTGGAGCCGCGCGGTCTTCCCGGTGACCTCGACGTCGTCGACCCGGCCCGAGTTCGAGGAAGAACTGATGCCGCTGGCCCGACGGCTGAGCGCGCTGCTGCGGGCCCGGAGCCTCGACACCGAGGAGGCGAAGGCGGTCGGCGCGGCACTCGTCGACGTGCACTGCACCGACCCCGACGCCCTCGCCCGCACCCTCGACTGCGTCGACGCCTACCTGGTGCTGTACTGCGGAGGGGACGGCGACCCCGAGGCCCTGCGGGCACGTTCGGCGCGGCTCCAGCACGCCATGGCGGCCGGGTTCGCCGGGGCGCTGCGCGGCCGTACGCTCGCCGAGCAGGAGGCCATCGCGCAGGCCGCGCTGAGGGCGCAGGGCGTGGTCGCGGAGGCGCTGCACGCCAGCGAGGCCCGCTTCCGAGCGGTCTTCGAGGGTGCCGCCATAGGCATCGGCATCGCGGACCTCGACGGCAACATCCTCCAGGTCAACGGCGCCCTGACCCGCATGTTCGGCCTGACCGACCCCTCGCTGCGCGGCCGCAACGTCCGGGAGTGGACCCACCCCGACGACGCGCCCCAGACCTGGCGGCTCTACCAGGAGCTGGTGCGCGGCGAACGCGAGGCCTACCACTGCGAGAAGGCCTTCTACCGGCCCGACGGCACCGTCCTGTGGACCAACCTCACCGTCTCGCTGCTGCGCGACGCCGACGGCACCCCGCAGTACCAGCTCGCGCTGATGGAGGACACCACCGAGCGCCGCCTGCTCAATCTGCGGCTGCGCTACGAGGCCACCCACGACGCGCTCACCGGCCTGCCCAACCGCAGCTTCTTCTTCGAGCGCCTGGAGAAGGCCCTCGGCGCGGGCCCGGGCCAGCGCTTCGGCCTGTGCTATCTCGACCTCGACGGCTTCAAGACCGTCAACGACAGCCTCGGCCACGCGGCCGGCGACCGGCTGCTCGTGGAGGTGGCCGACCGGCTCCAGGCCTGCGCCACCGCACCCGGCGAGATGGTCGCCCGGCTCGGCGGCGACGAGTTCGTCGCGCTGACCACCGGCCCCGACACCCGCCACGAGGTGGACGAGCTCGCCGGGCGCATCATGAACGCGCTGCTCGCGCCCATCAGCGTCGACGGCCGCGAACTGACCGTGCGCGGCAGCATCGGCATCGTCGAGGGACCGGCGGGCGAACGCAGCCCGGCAGAGGTGCTGCGCAGCGCCGACATCACCATGTACCGGGCCAAGTCGGCGGGCGGCAACCGCTTCGAGCTCGCCGACCCCGAGGCCGACGCCCGCGTCATCACCCGGCACGGGCTGACGACCGCGCTGCCGGCTGCCCTGGAGCGGGGCGAGTTCTTCATCGAGTACCAGCCGCTGGTGCACCTCGGCGACGGCAGCGTGCGCGGCGCCGAGGCCCTGGTGCGCTGGCTGCACCCGCAGCACGGCGTACTCGGCCCGGACCGTTTCATCCCGCTCGCCGAGCACACCGGGCTGATCGTCCCGCTGGGCCGCTGGGTGCTGGAACAGTCCGTGCGGCAGGCCCGTGTGTGGCGCGAGCGGTACGGCGAGACGACCGCCGCCGGGCCGCTGCGGATCAACGTCAACCTCTCGCCCTGCCAGCTCACCCACCCCGGGCTGGTCCAGGACACCATCGAGATCCTGGAACGGACCGGCGTCGCACCGGACGCGCTCTGCCTGGAGGTGACGGAGTCCGCCCTGATCGGCGCCGACGACGACCTGCTCAAGCCGCTGCGCCGGCTCGCCGAGATGGGCGTGGACATCGCCCTGGACGACTTCGGCACCGGCTACTCCAACCTCGCCAACCTGCGCCGGCTGCCGGTGAGCGTCCTCAAGCTGGACCGCTCCTTCACGCAGAGCATGCAGCAGTTCCCGGCGGACCCGGTCGACCTCAAGATCGTCGAGGGCATCGTGGCCCTGGCCCACAGCCTGGACCTCACGGTGACCGTCGAGGGCGTGGAGACCGGCGCCCAGGCCGAGCAACTGCGCATCCTGGGCTGCGACACGGCCCAGGGCTGGTACTACGCCCGTCCGGGCCCGCCGGAACGCCTGCACGAGCTGGCGCTGGTGGACACCACGGGCTGACCGGAGACCCGGCCCCGGGGCGCCGCCCGTAGCGCCTACGCTCCGTCGCGGGCGGTCCCGGCGACCTCGGCCGCCACGCGCACCAGTGCCGCGGTGGCGGTCGAGCGGGACTGCCACGGCCAGGCGAGGGCCAGGACGACCGGCGGTGCGTCGGACACCGGCCGGTAGGCGACGCCCGGGCGCGGATAGCGTCCGGCGACCGAGGCGGGCAGCAGGGTGACGGCCTCGCCGAGCGAGACGGCCGTCAGCATCTGGGCCAGGTCACCCAGCCCGCGGCGGGCCTCCTCGATGTGCCGCTCCATGGTGGCGGAGCGCAGGCCGAGGTCGGCCAGCTCCAACCGGTCGCGGGCGGCGAGCGGATGGTCCGAGGCGAGGACGGCGACGCGCGGTTCGACGACCAGCGTCTCGCTGTCGAGGCCGGTGCCGTCGAACGGCGCGTGGACCAGGGCCACGTCCGCCTCGCCGTCGCGCAGCAGCCCCGGCTGTTCCTGCCAGCCGCACAGCCGGACGGTGACCGGCACGGACCCGGGCTCGGAGGCGTAGCGCGTCAGGATCGGCTCGAGCAGGCCCGCGTCCCCGTCGGCCTTCACGGCCAGCACCAGCTTCGGTCCCGCCGCCGCGCGCCGAGCCCTGCGCCCGGCCGCTTCCAGGGCGTCCAGTGCGAAGCGGGCCTCGGCGAGCAGGACGTCCCCGGCCGCCGTCCTGGTCACCTGGTGCGTCGTCCGCTCGAACAGGGTGACGCCCAGCTCGGCCTCCAGCCGGCGGATCGCCCGGGACAGGGGCGGCGGGGAGATGCCCAGCCGCTCGGCGGCGCGGGCGAAGTTGAGTTCCTCGGCGACCGCGACGAAGTAGCGCAGGGAACGGGACTCCATGCTCTCCGCCTCCCTTCGGTATTGCCCTCAGGGTAACGACCGGGACCCGATCGGTCCTTCAGTTCCGCCGGGCCGCGGAACAGGATGAGAACGCGCCGGAGGTCGTGCGGGACCGGTCCGCGGACCCGGCGCGGTCCCTCATCCGTCCCTCCCTGAAGCGGAGTTGTGTGTCCGTGATCGTCATCACCACCCCGACCGGCGGCATCGGCCGGCAGGTCCTCGACAACGTCCTCGACGCCCTGGGCGACGGGACCGCGGTCCGGGTGATCGCCCGCGACCCCGGCAGCCTCACTCCCCGGGCGCGCGAGAGGGCCGAGGTGTTCCGGGGCTCGCACGCGGACCCCGGCCTCCTCGGCACGGCCTGCGCCGGTGCCGACCGGGTCTTCTGGCTGGTGCCGCCCGCGCCGGGCGCCGACAGCGTCGAGGGCCACTTCCACGACTTCACGACGGCACTGTGCGAGGTGATCGGGCGGCAGAAGGTCCGACGGGTCGTCGCCGTCTCCAGCCTCGGACGAGGTGTCGCGGAGAACGCGGGGCCGATCTCCGCCTCGCTCGCCATGGACGACCGGATCGCGGCCACCGGCGTGCACTACCGGGCGCTGTGCCCGCCCTTCCTGATGGAGAACGTGCTCGCTCAGGCGGCGGCCCTGCGCTCCACGGGCGAGTTCCGCGTGGCGTACGCCGCCGACCGGGTCCTGCGGACCTGCGCCACCGGCGACATCGCCGCGACGGCGGCCCGGCTGCTGCTCGACGACACCTGGACCGGCCGGGCCGACGTCCCGCTGGTCGGACCCGACGACCTCACACCCGAGGGCATGGCGAAGGTCATGTCCGACGTGCTGGACCGCCCGGTGCGGGTGCGGGAGACCACCCCGGCGGAGTACCGGGCGGCGGCGCTGCGCTTCGGGGCGAGCGAGGACGGCGCCCGGGGACTGGCCGACATGGCCTCCGCGATGGACACCCAGGGTTTCTACGGCTCCTCCGCGCCCAGCACGCCGGACACGGCGCCCACGAGCTTCCGCCGCTGGTGCGAGGAGACCCTGAGGCCGGCCGTACTCGTCTGAGCCCGGCGCCGGAAGCGGCCGAGAGGCGGAGGCGAGACGAAGGCGTCCCGGCGTCTCGTCGGAACCAGGGCGCGCATGAGCCGGTCAGGCGCTTCCCGAACGGTCCGGCGAGGCTCATGGGCGTGGCCCGCTTGACCGGCCCGGTCCGCCGCTTGCAGAGTCGGGTTGCGGCGCTGCGGCGACGCCTCCTCCTCCTCCACCGGCCGGTCCCCCGACGACAGGCGGCGCACGGACACCAGACCCGGGAGCGGCTGATCCATGGTCCTCGACCTGATCGTGATCGGTGCGGCCATCTCCCTGGGGCCCTTGCACAACAGCGCCTTCATCCTGCTGCTCTCCTCGCGGCGCGGTGTCCGCCAGGGCCTGGCCTTCCTGGTGTCGTGGCTGGTCAACCTGGTCGTGGTGATCGCCTGCGTCATGCTGCTGACCGGCGGCCGGCCCCCGGCCCGTCACACCGGGCCGGGGGCCGCCGTGCTCGACGTGAAACTCGCCGTCGGTCTGGCACTGGTGCTGTACGGCGCCCACCGGCACCGTCGGCCGCCCCGCCCGCACGGCCCGCCCCGCTGGAGGGCCCGGATCGACGACGCGTCCCCCGCCACGGCGGCCGGTCTCGCATGGCTGCTGCAGTCCTGGGGACTGGTCGCCGCGGGTGCGGCGACGGTCGTCGACGCGGACCTCTCCGCCCTCGCCGACTGGATCGCGCTGAGCGGCTACTGCCTGCTGGCCACCCTCAGCCTCATCGTCATGGAGGTCTACGCCGTCCGGAGGCCCGCGGTCGCGAGCGCCCGCCTGAACGCCCTGCGGAGCCGGCTGGAGCAGCACCAGGCCCAGCTGGTCGTCGCGCTCTCCCTGGTGGTCGGCCTGTGGATGACCGCCCGGAGCATCGTCGAGCTGGTCGCCTGACCCGGCGAAACCCGGTGCGTCGCAGCGCCGGCGAGGCGTCACCGCGAGGGACGGGAAGCCGTCCGCGGGCGGGTGCCGCCCGGTGCCGAAGCGCGGCAGGAGGCGCTGCCCTCACCGCTCCAGCAGCATCCGCTGCAGTTCCCGCGCCGCCCGCGGCGGAGCCACGTCGCTGCGGTGGGCCAGGGCGATGGTCCGGTGCAGGCCCGGGCGGGCCAGCGGGGTCACCCGCAGTCCGCGGCCCGAGCGCGCCGCCACCATCCGCGGGACGACCGCCATCCCGAGCCCCGCCCGCACGAATCCCAGCACCGCGTCCATCTCCCCGCCCTCCACGGCGAAGTCCGGCTCGAACCCCGCGGAGCGGCACGCGGCCACCGTCAGTTCCCGCAGGTCGTACCCGTGCCGGAACATCACCAGCCGCTCGCCCTCCAGGTCGGCGATCCGCACCGTCCGCCGCCCGCCGCCCGGCCGGGGCGCCTCCGGCGACGACACCACCACCAGGTCCTCCCGCAGCAGCTCCACCGTGGTCAGCGCCGGCGACGCGGTGGGCAGCGGCAGGACCACCAGGGCCAGGTCGAGTGCCCCGCGGGCCAGCTCCCGCACCAGGTCGTGCGAGCCGCCCTCCTCGATCAGCAGCCGGACCCCGGGGTAGCGGTCGTGGAACGCGCGCAGCACGTCGGGAAGCAGGCCCGTGCACAGGCTCGGCGTCGCGCCCAGCCGGACCCGCCCGCTGCGCAGCTGCACCAGCTCCAGCACCTCGTGCCGCGCGGTGTCCGCGTCGGCCAGGATGCGCCGGGCCAGCGGCAGCAGCGCCTCACCGGCGTCCGTCAGCGTGATGTTGCCCCGCGCCCGCAGGAACAGATCCGCACCGAGCTCCCGCTCCAGCGCCCTGATCTGCTGCGACAGCGACGGCTGGGCCACATGGACGGTCTCGGCGGCCCGGGTGAAGTGCCGGGTCTCGGCGACCGCCACGAAGTACTGGAGCTGCTGGAACTGCATAGCCCGAGCATACGACGCGCGATAGGCAGACCCTATGGAAACGAGGCACACCATGTCTTGGACCGATGGACCCTCACCCCCGTAGCGTCTTGTGCCATGGCTCTGGCAACGCGGACGGACCGACGGCCGTCCATGGCGCGCACCGTGTGGGACTCGTCCGTCGGCAAGAAGACAGTGATGGCGGTCAGCGGCATCGTCATGCTGCTCTACCTGGCCGTCCACATGATCGGTAACCTGAAGATCTTCTTCGGGGCGGGCGAGTTCAACCACTACGCCCACTGGCTGCGCACGCTCGGCGAGCCCTTCATGCACTACGAGTGGTCGCTGTGGCTGATCCGCGTCGTGCTGGTCGTCGCCGTGGTCGCCCACGCCGTCTCCGCGTACCAGCTCAGCCGCCGCGACATCAAGGCGCGGCCCAGCAAGTACGTCCACCGGAAGCCGGGCTCGAGCTACGCGACCCGCACCATGCGCTGGGGCGGCATCATCCTCGGCCTGTTCATCGTCTGGCACATCCTGGACCTGACCACCGGCACCACGCACTCCGGCGGATTCGAGACCGGCAAGCCCTACCAGAACGTCGTGGACACCTTCTCCACCTGGTACGGCAACACCATCTACATCGTCGCGATGCTCGCCCTCGGCCTGCACATCCGGCACGGCTTCTGGTCCGCCGCCCAGACCCTGGGCGCCGGCAGCCGCACCCGCGACCGGGCCCTGAAGACGACCGCGAACGTCCTCGCGCTGCTGCTCACGGCCGGCTTCGTCGCCGTACCCGTGGGCGTCATGACCGGAGTGGTGAGCTGACATGACAACCTACGCCGACTACACGACCGGCGAGCCGGTCGCCGACACCAAGGCCCCCGCCGGGCCGGTCCAGGAGCGCTGGGACACGCGCCGTTTCGAGGCGAAGCTGGTGAACCCCGCCAACCGGCGCAAGCAGACCGTCATCGTCGTCGGCACCGGTCTCGCGGGCGGCTCGGCCGGTGCGACCCTCGCCGAACAGGGCTACCGCGTCGTCCAGTTCTGCTACCAGGACTCGCCGCGCCGCGCCCACTCCATCGCCGCGCAGGGCGGCATCAACGCCGCGAAGAACTACCGCAACGACGGCGACTCGATCCACCGCCTCTTCTACGACACCGTCAAGGGCGGGGACTTCCGCTCCCGCGAGTCCAACGTGCACCGGCTCGCGCAGATCTCCGTCGAGATCATCGACCAGTGCGTGGCCCAGGGCGTGCCCTTCGCCCGCGAGTACGGCGGCCTCCTCGACACCCGTTCCTTCGGCGGCGTCCAGGTCTCCCGCACCTTCTACGCCCGCGGCCAGACGGGCCAGCAGCTGCTGCTCGGCGCCTACCAGGCGCTCAGCAGGCAGATCGCGGCCGGCAACGTCGAGATGCACCCGCGCACCGAGATGCTCGACCTGATCGTCGTGGACGGCCGGGCCCGCGGCATCGTCGCCCGGGACCTGATCACCGGGAAGATCGACACGTACTTCGCGGACGCCGTCGTCCTGGCCAGCGGTGGCTACGGCAACGTCTTCTACCTGTCGACCAACGCCATGAACTCCAACGCCACCGCGATCTGGCGGGCGCACCGGCGCGGCGCCTACTTCGCCAACCCCTGCTTCACGCAGATCCACCCGACCTGCATCCCGCGCACCGGCGACCACCAGTCCAAGCTGACGCTGATGAGCGAGTCGCTGCGCAACGACGGCCGTATCTGGGTGCCGAAGGCCAAGGGCGACGACCGGCCGCCGAACAGGATCCCCGAGGACGAACGCGACTACTACCTGGAGCGCATCTACCCGTCCTTCGGCAATCTCGTCCCCCGCGACATCGCCTCCCGCGCCGCGAAGAACGTCTGCGACGAGGGCAGGGGAGTGGGCCCCGGCGGCCAGGGCGTGTACCTGGACTTCGCCGACGCCATCGAGCGGATGGGCCGCAAGGCGGTCGAGGCCAAGTACGGCAACCTCTTCGACATGTACCAGCGGATCACCGACGAGGATCCGTACCAGGTGCCCATGCGGATCTACCCGGCGGTGCACTACACGATGGGCGGCCTGTGGGTCGACTACGACCTCCAGACCACCGTCCCCGGCCTGTTCGCGATCGGTGAGGCCAACTTCTCCGACCACGGCGCCAACCGGCTCGGTGCCTCCGCGCTGATGCAGGGCCTCGCGGACGGCTACTTCGTCCTGCCGGCCACCATCAACGACTACCTCGCCCGCAACCCGCACAAGGACGAGGTCGACAACGGTCACCCGGTGGTGCAGGAGGTGCTGGCCGAGACCGAGGACCGGCTGGGCCGGCTCCTGGCCGTCGACGGCGACCGCACCCCCGACTCCTTCCACCGCGAACTCGGCCAACTGATGTGGGAGTTCTGCGGCATGGCCCGCACCGACTCCGGACTGCGCAAGGCCCTGGAGCGCATCCCGCAGATCCGCGAGGAGTTCTGGCGGCGCATCAAGGTCCCCGGCACCGGCGAGGAGTTCAACCAGTCGCTGGAGAAGGCCAATCGCATCGTCGACTACCTGGAGCTCGCCGAGCTGATGTGCCTCGACGCACTGCACCGGTCCGAGTCCTGCGGCGGCCACTTCCGCGAGGAGTCCCAGACCCCGGACGGCGAGGCCGCCCGCAAGGACGACGAGTTCGGCTACGCCGCCGCCTGGGAGTTCACCGGTACCGGCGAGGCTCCCGCCCTGCACAAGGAAGACCTGGTCTTCGAGTACGTCCACCCCACCCAGCGGAGCTACGCATGAAGCTCACCCTGCGCGTCTGGCGGCAGAAGAACGCCGACGCCGAAGGCGCCATGTCCACGTACGAGGTGGACGGGATCTCGCAGGACATGTCGTTCCTGGAGATGCTCGACACCCTCAACGAGGAACTCATCCTCAAGGGCGAGGACCCGGTCGCCTTCGACCACGACTGCCGCGAGGGCATCTGCGGCGCCTGCTCGCTGGTCATCAACGGCGACGCCCACGGCCCCGAGCGCACCACCACCTGCCAGCTGCACATGCGGTCCTTCAAGGACGGCGACACCATCGACGTCGAGCCGTGGCGGGCCGCCGCCTTCCCGGTCGTGAAGGACCTGGTCGTCGACCGCTCGGCCTTCGACCGCATCATCCAGGCCGGCGGCTACATCACCGCGCCGACCGGCGCAGCGCCGGAGGCGCACGCCACGCCGGTGCCGAAGCCCGACGCCGACTTCGCCTTCGAGCACGCCGAGTGCATCGGCTGCGGCGCGTGCGTCGCCGCGTGCCCGAACGGCGCGGCGATGCTGTTCACCTCGGCGAAGATCAACCACCTCAACGTCCTGCCGCAGGGCGCGCCCGAGCGGGAGACGCGGGTGCTGGACATGGTCGCGCAGATGGACGACGAGGGCTTCGGCGGCTGCACACTCGCCGGCGAGTGCGCGACGGCCTGCCCGAAGGGCATCCCGCTGGTCTCCATCACCAGCATGAACAAGGAATGGCTCCGCGCCACCCGCAAGGCGGCCAGGCGCTAGCCCACACCCCGACGTTCGCCGGAAGGTGCGGACGGGCGGGGCCGGGAGAGGTGCTCCTCCCGGCCCCGTCTCGCTTCCCGGCTCCCGGCATTCAGCAATCCCACATCCGCTCTCCCGGTACCGGTCACGCACAGGACAGCCGCCGTCGGAAGAACTGTGGCGGACCCGCCCCCGTCACCAGGAGAGCACCCATGACCGGCGTACTGACCGCGGACCGTCCCCCGGCGCCCGCCGCACCCCCGCGCTACACCGTCACCCTCGCCCGCGACGAGGACGAGGTGCGGGCGGCCCAGCGGCTGCGGCACGACGTCTTCGCCGGGGAGATGGGCGCCCTGCTGACGAGCCCGCAGCCCGGCTACGACATCGACCCCTTCGACGCGTACTGCGACCACCTGCTGGTGCGCGAGGAGACGACCGGGCAGGTCGTCGGCACCTACCGGCTGCTGCCGCCGGAACGCGCCGCGGTCGCCGGACGGCTGTACGCGGAGGGCGAGTTCGACCTCGCGGCCCTCGACGCGATCAGGCCCTCCCTGGTCGAGGTCGGCCGGTCCTGCGTCCACCCCGACCACCGCGACGGCGCCGTGATCGGGCTCATCTGGGCGGGGCTGGCCCGGTACATGAGCGAGCGGGGCCACGAGTGGCTCGCGGGCTGCTGCTCGATACCGCTCGCCGACGGCGGCGCCCTCGCCGCCGCCACCTGGGACCGGGTTCGCGCCAAGCACCTCGCCCCCGAGGAGTACCGCGTACGGCCGCTGCTGCCGTGGACACCGAGCGCCGCGGCGCCCGCCGCAGACACCGCGCTGCCCGCCCTGCTGCGCGGCTACCTCCGCCTCGGCGCCCGGGTCTGCGGCGCGCCCGCGCACGACGTGGGCTTCGGCGTCGCCGACCTGTACGTGCTGCTGTCGATGAGCCGCGTCGACCCGCGCTACCTGCGGCACTTCCGCTCCCTGCTCCCGGCCCGATGAGCGCCTGGCTGCCCGCGGCGCCCTGCACTCCCGGGGCCTGCGTGGAGCCCGCCCGGAGTGCGGGCGGCGCGGCGCGTGCCGTGCTGCGGCTGACGGCGGTCGCCGCCCTGCTCCTCGCCGGGACCGCGGTCGCGCTGACGCCGCTGCGGGGGCGGCTGCCGGCCGGCCTGGTGCGTGCCTGGTGCCGCCGGACCGTACGCGCCGCGGGTGTCCGGGTGCGCGTCACGGGTGCCGCCGCCCCGGCCGGCGGCCTGCTGCTCGTCGCCCACCATGTCTCCTGGCTGGACGTGCCGCTGCTCGCTGCCGTGCGCCCGGCCAGGATGCTCGCCAAGAGCGAGATCAGGCGCTGGCCTGTGGCCGGGCGGCTCGCCGCGCGCGGGGGAGCCCTGTTCATCGAACGGGACCGGCTGCGGGCCCTGCCGGACACCGTCGCCGTGGTCGCCAGGGCGCTGCGCGAGGGTGCCGCGGTCGCCGCGTTCCCCGAGGGCAGCACCTGGTGCGGACGCGCCCGGGGGCCCTTCCGCCGGGCCGTGTTCCAGGCCGCCCTGGACGCCGGGGTGCCGGTCCAGCCGGTCCGCATCCGCTACCGGACGCAGGACGGGACGCCGAGCACGGTACCTGCGTTCGTCGGCGACGACACCCTGCTCGCCTCCCTGTGGCGGGTCGCCTCGGCGCGCGGGCTGACGGCCGAGGTGGAGGTGTGCCCGGCCGTGCCGCCCGGCCACCACCGCGACCGCCGCTCCCTCGCCGAAGCCGCCCAGCGGGCGGGACACGGGAGCGTGGACGGGTCCGGGCGGTCACCAGGGGAAAGCACCATCGAAAAGTATGTGCCATTTGTGACGCATGTGCAGTTTTCGGACTGCTGATGCGGACAGTCGGAGTAGAGGCACTCCGGAAGGAGGGTGATGCCAGATGATCACCCGTGAAGAGATCGCCGACGTCCTGGACCATCCGGTCTACGACGGGGACGGCAACAAGATCGGCGACGCCAAGCACGTCTTCTTCGACGACATGACGGGGCGCCCCGAGTGGGTGAGCGTCAAGACCGGCATGTTCGGTTCCAACGAGTCGTTCGTGCCCATCCGCGACGCCTCGCTGGTGCAGGACCACCTCGAGGTCCCGTACCGCAAGGACAAGGTCAAGGACGCACCCAATGTGAACGTCGACGCGGGCGGCCATCTGTCGGAGGCCGAGGAGCAGCGGCTCTACGACTACTACGGCATCAACTGGGACAGCGTGCTGTCCGAGGCCGAGCGCACCGACGACGACCGGGGTGCCGCGGGCGGCCCCGGCACGGCGGGCGCGGCCGGAGCGGCCGGCATGGCGGGCGCGGCCGGCGCCGCGGGCACGGCGGGCCGGACGGGCATGACCGGCAAGGCCGGCATGGCGGGCACCGCCGGGCGTCAGGGCGCCGCGGGCCGGCGCGACATGGGCGGCGACGACGCCATGACCCGCTCCGAGGAGCGGATGCACGTCGGCGTCGAGCGGCACGAGGTCGGCCGGGCCAGGCTGCGCAAGTACGTGGTCACCGAGGAGGTCGAGCAGACCGTTCCGGTGCGCCACGAGGAGGTGCGCGTGGAGCGCGAGCCGATCACGGACGCCAACCGTGACGAGGCGCTCGCCGGCCCCGACCTCGGCGAGGCCGAGCACGAGGTCACCCTGCACGAGGAACGCGCCGTCGTCGAGACCGAGACGGTGCCGGTCGAACGCGTCCGGCTCACCACGGAGGAGCACATCGAGAACGAGACCGTGCGCGGCCAGGTCCGCAAGGAGCGGATCGACGCCGAGACGGAGAACTTCACCGAGGACGACATCCGGCGCGGCCGCGAGTAGCGCCCGGCCGGCTTCGGGCGGGGCGCGCGCCGGTGAGCCGTCCTCACCGGCGCGTGTCGCCGTGCAGCACCGCGGCCAGATAGGGCGCGGTCGCGCCGTCCCGCGCCCGCGCCACCTCCGCCGGAGGGCCCGCGGCGACGATCCGCCCGCCCGCGTCGCCGCCGCCCGGCCCCAGGTCGATCACCCAGTCGGCGCCCGCCACCACGGTCATGTCGTGCTCCACCACGATCACCGTGTGCCCCGCGTCGACCAGGCCGTGCAACTGCCGCATCAGCACCTCCACATCGGCGGGGTGCAGACCGGTCGTCGGCTCGTCCAGGAGGTACAGGGTGTGCCCGCGGCGGCCCCGCTGCAGCTCGCTCGCCAGCTTGATGCGCTGCGCCTCCCCGCCGGACAGCTCCGTCGCGGGCTGGCCGAGCCGCAGATAGCCGAGGCCGACGTCGAGCAGCGCCGCCAGGCTGCGCGCCACAGCCGGGGTGTCCGCGAAGAACCGGGCCGCGTCCTCCACGGTCAGGTCCAGGACCTCGGCGATGTTCCGCCCCCGGTAGGTCACTTCCAGCGTCCGCGGGTTGTAGCGCGCCCCGCCGCAGTCCGGGCACGGGGCATAGGTGCTCGGCAGGAACAGCAGCTCGACGCTGACGAACCCCTCGCCCTGGCAGGTCTCGCAGCGCCCGCCCGGCACGTTGAAGGAGAACCGGCCGACGCCGTACCCCCGTTCGCGCGCCGCGCCGGTCTGAGCGAAGACCTTGCGCACCACGTCGAACAGGCCCGTGTACGTGGCCAGGTTGGACCGCGGGGTCCTCCCGATCGGCTTCTGGTCCACCGAGACCAGCCGCTCCACACCCGGCAGCTCCGGTGTGATCGCGCCGATGAGCGTCGACTTCCCGGAGCCGGACACGCCGGTGACCGCGGTGAGGACACGCAGGGGGAATCCGGCGCTCACCCCGTGCAGGTTGTGCCGGGTGACCGGGCCGACCGTCAGGGTGCCGCGCGGCTCGCGCACCTCGCGGGCCGGGGCGGGGGAGCGGTCGAAGAGGTACCGTGCCGTCGCCGACTCCGCGACGTCGGCCAGCTCGGGCACCGGCCCGCTGTACAGCACCCGCCCGCCGTGCTCGCCCGCGCGGGGGCCGACGTCCACGATCCAGTCGGCGCCGCGCATCACCTCGAGGTGGTGCTCCACCACGAACACCGAGTTGCCCGCCGCCTTCAGCCGCGCCAGCACCGTCAGCAGGGCCTCGGTGTCCGCCGGGTGCAGACCCGCGGACGGCTCGTCGAGGACGTACACGACCCCGAACAGCCCCGAGCGCAGCTGCGTGGCCAGCCGCAGCCGTTGCAGCTCGCCCGCCGAGAGCGTGGGCGCGGGGCGGTCGAGGCTCAGATAGCCGAGGCCCAGCTCCACGACGGGGGTGATGCGGGAGGTCAGGTCGGCGGTGAGCACCCGGGCCGTCTCGTCGTGCGTCGGCAGCAGCCCGGCGAGTTCCGTGAGCGGCAGCGCGGCCAGCTCGGCGATGCTGCGCCCGCCGACGGTCACCGCGAGAGCCTCGGGCCGCAGCCGGCCGCCGCCGCAGACCGGGCAGGGCGCGCTGGTGAGGAACCGCTCGGCCTTCGCCCGCAGCGTCGCGCTCTTCGAGTCCGAGAACGTCTTCATCACATACCGGCGGGCGCTCATGTACGTGCCCTGGTACGGCCGCTGGATGCGGCCCGCGTCCCGGACGGGGTGGACGGTGACGACCGGCTGCTCGTCCGTGAACAGGATCCACTCCCGCTGCTCGGCGGGCAGCTCGCGCCAGGGCCGGTCCACGTCGTACCCGAGCGCGTCGAGGACGTCCCGCAGGTTCTTGCCCTGCCAGGCGCCGGGCCACGCGGCGATCGCGCCGTCCCGGACCGACAGCGACGGGTCGGGGACGAGCAGTTCCTCGGTCGTACGGTGCACCCGGCCGAGCCCGTGGCACTCGGGGCACGCCCCGGCCGACGTGTTGGGCGAGAAGGCGTCGGAGTCGAGCCGCGCGGCGCCCGGCGGATACTCACCGGCGCGCGAGAACAGCATCCGCAGCGAGTTGGACAGGTTCGTGACCGTGCCGACCGACGAACGGGAGGTCGGCGCCGCCCGGCGCTGCTGGAGCGACACGGCGGGCGGCAGCCCGGTGATCTCGCCGACCTTCGGCGCGCCGACCTGCTGGATCAGCCGGCGGGCGTAGGGCGCGACCGACTCGAAGTAGCGCCGCTGCGCCTCCGCGTAGACGGTGCCGAAGGCGAGCGACGACTTGCCGGAGCCGGACACGCCGGTGAACACGGCGACCACGTCCCGCGGGACGTCGACGTCCACGCCCTTGAGGTTGTGCTCACGGGCGCCGCGGACGCGGACGTACGGGTCGTGGGGGCTGTGCATCGCTGGGAACTCCGTACGGTCTTCGGTTTACGGCACGGTCCTCCGGGCCACGGCACGGTCTTCCGGGCCACGGCCGGCGGGACAAACCCCGCGATTCTACGCCGCGCCGGTCCGCGTCCCCGCGCCGGTGACACGGGCGAGCCGCCGGTAGGAGTCCAGCAGGGCCTCGCGGTCGTACGTGCTCGTGGTGACGAGCACCTCCTGGGCGCCCGTCTCCTTCAGCAGCGACTCCAGTTCGCCGGCGACCTGCTCCTCGGTGCCCGCGATGTGGCCGGTCAGACCGGACTCGTACAGGTCGCGCTCCTTCGCGGTCATCGAACGGGCCTCGACGGCCCCGGCCGGCGGCAGCGGCGGGAAGGCGCCGCGGGTGCGGGCGTGCGCCATGGACCAGGCCTCCGGCAGCAGCAGGCGCCGGGCGGCCTCCGGGGTGCCGGCCACGGCGACGGTGCCCGAGACGACGACGTACGGCTCGCCGCTCCACGCGGACGGGCGGAAGGCGGCGCGGTAACGGTCGATGCCGCGCAGCATCCGGTCCCGCGAGCGCAGGTCGCCGATGACCATCGGCAGGCCCGCGCGGGCGGCGACGACCGCGCCCTCGCCCATGGCCAGCACGAACGGCGGCACCGTCAGCCCCTCCGCGGGGCGGGCGTGCACCCCCGTGGGGGAGGTGCCCCGGAACCAGCCGAGCAGCTCGGCCAGTTGCGCCTCGAAGTCCTCCGCGTCGTCCTTGTCCCGGCCCAGCGCCCTGCGCACGCCGTCGGTGAAGCCCACGGACCGGCCGAGCCCCATGTCGATCCGGCCCGGGAAGAGCGACTCCAGCACGCCGAACTGCTCGGCGACGACCAGGGGCCGGTGGTTCGGCAGCATCACGCCGCCGGTGCCGACCCGGATGCGGTGCGTGGCGCCGGCGACGGCGGCCGCCAGGACGGTCGGCGCCGAACCGGCCACGCCCGGCACACCGTGGTGCTCGGCCACCCAGAACCGGTGGTAACCGAGCCGCTCCACCTCCCGCGCCAGGGCGACGGTGTCACGCAGCGCCTCGGCGCCGGTCGCGCCCTCGCGGATGCGGGAGCGGTCGAGGACGGAGAAGCGGGTCGCCGCGATCACTGAGCTCACACGGGGTTCAACGCGTGCGCGGCGCCAGGATTCCCGCGCCCGCCTGTCCATCCGCCCGCCCGGTCGTCCGGTCCCGGTCAGCCCCCGGGGCGCAGCAGTCCGCGCTCGTAGGCCCGCACCAGGTGCTGCGGCACGAGGTGGCGGACTCCGTCCACGGTGACGGGCACGAGCGCGGGCGTGGCGGCCTTCCACCGGGCGCGGCGGTGGCGGGTGTTGCTGCGGGA
Source organism: Streptomyces sp. NPDC032940 (assembly GCF_040636935.1). Classification (NCBI taxonomy): domain Bacteria; kingdom Bacillati; phylum Actinomycetota; class Actinomycetes; order Kitasatosporales; family Streptomycetaceae; genus Streptomyces; species Streptomyces sp. NPDC032940. The sequence goes on from NZ_JBEZVJ010000007.1 coordinate 210,363, forward strand.
CATCTTCCGCTTCGGAACGGCCATGGTGCTCCCCATCGGTCGGTGACCGTCGGGACGCTACATGAAAATGGATCCCATTAACAATCAAGGGTTGCCGGAGGCCGTGGTCTGCGCTCTAGGGTGGGGATGTGACCGACCGCAGCAGGCCTCCGCTGGCCGTGTTCGACCTGGACAACACCCTCGCCGGCACCGCGCACCGGCAGCGCTTCCTGGAGCGCCGTCCGCGTGACTGGGACGCCTTCTTCGCCGCCGCGCCCCTGGACCCGCCGCTGCCGGAGGGCGTCGCGCTGGTGCACGCGCACGCGGAGGAGTGCGAGATCGTCTACCTGACCGGACGCCCCGAGCGCTGCCGGCGCGACACGCTCGACTGGCTGGCCGCCCAGGGGCTCCCCGAGGGCCGGGTGTACATGCGGGGCAACACCGACCGCCGGCCCGCCCGGCGCACCAAGCTGGAGATCCTGGGCCGGCTCGCCCGCGCCCGCGATATCCGGGTCCTGGTGGACGACGACGAGCTGGTGTGCGGCGACGCCGAACGGGCCGGGTTCACCGTCGTCCGCGCCGGCTGGGCCGCGGACTCGGCCGAGCTGAAGGACGCGCAGGAGCGGCAGGGGTGCACCTGACCGGTCCCGCAGCTCTCCTGCTCGTTCCGGGCCGGCGGGGTGTTACTCCGAGCCCTCCAGGCGGAATCCGAGCTTCAGGCCGACCTGCCAGTGGGCGACCTCGCCCTCCTCGATCTGGCCGCGCACCTGGGTGACCTCGAACCAGTCCAGGTTGCGCAGGGTCTGTGAGGCGCGGCCGATGCCGTTGCGGACGGCCTGGTCGACGCCGTCGGGCGAGGTGCCGACGATCTCGGTGACCCGGTAGGTGTGGTTCGACATGCGGGTGCTCCCTTCCGCGGGGCGGACGACGGTGTCGCGTGACTCGCGCGTGACTCCACCGTGCCCCACGCGGCGGCGCGGCGCGAGGCGTCGGTGATCGACGGTGACCGAGCCGGTCGCCCCGGTTCGCGTGCTTCCGCCGTCACGGTCGGATTTCCGGTCGGATCTCCCCCCTTGACCTTCGCATTGGTCCATACCAAAATCCCAGACACCCGTACGAGCCCCACGCTCGTCCCCCACGTCGGGTCTCCCTTCGCGTGCGCGGGACCCTCCGGTCCGCCACCGACACCTGTTCGACCAGAAGGACCCCTCGTGAGACGTCGCCTCCTCGCCCTTGTCTGTGTCTCGGCCTCCCTGCTCAGCGGCTGCGGCCTGATGCCCGGTGACAGCGGGAACGGACGGCGCTCCGTCACCGTGTGGCTGATGAAGGGCAGCGCATCGGAGGACTTCCTGAAGCGCTTCACCGAGGACTTCGAACGCGAACACCCCGACCTGCACGTCGACGTCCGCATCCAGGAGTGGACCGGCATCGGCGAGAAGGTGCAGACCGCGCTCAAGTCCGACGGCGGCGACGGGCAGCCGGACGTCATCGAGGTCGGCAACACCCAGGTTCCGCAGTACGCCGAGGGCGGCAGGCTGGAGGACCTCACACTGGAGTCGATGCGGGACTGGGGGATCCGCGACTGGCTGCCCGGCCTCGCCGAGCCGGGGGAGTACCTGTCCCAGCAGTTCGGCATCCCCTGGTACGCCGCCAACCGCGTCGTCATCTACCGCAAGGACATGTTCCGGCAGGCCGGCATCACCGAGCCGCCGCGCACCCGCGAGGAGTGGCTGACCGTCACCGAGAAGCTCGACCAGGGCGCCGACCAGGGCATCTACCTGGCCGGGCAGGACTGGTACACGCTGTCCGGCTTCATCTGGGACGAGGGCGGCGACCTCGCCAAGGAGAGCGGCGGCGTCTGGTCGGGCGCGCTGGACAGCCCGGCCGCCCTGCGCGGCATGGACTTCTACCGCGAACTGCAGGCCCTGGGCGAGGGACCCGTCGACGCCGACGAGGAACACCCCCCGCAGGCCGGTGTGTTCGCCAAGGGCAGGGTCGCCCAGATCGTCGCGGTGCCGGGGCTCGCCCAGTCCATCCTGCGCGAGAACCCCGAACTCAAGGACAAGCTGGGCTTCTTCCCCGTGCCCGGCAAGAGCGCCGACAAGCCCGGGGCCGTGTTCACCGGCGGCTCCGACCTCGTCGTCCCGCAGAACACCGACGACCGGGACGGTGCCGTCGCCGTGCTGGAGGCCCTCACCGGGGCCAAGTGGAACACCGACCTGGCCCGCACCATGAACTACGTCCCCAACAAGAAGTCGCTGGCCGCCGACGTCGCGGGCGAGGAAGGTGTCGAGGCGATGGCCGCCGGCGCCGCGCAGGGCCGGGCGACCCCCGGCACGCCCCTGTGGGGCGCCGTCGAGGCGGACAACCCGGTGAAGGAGTACATGACCAAGGTGCTCAAGGGCGCCGAGGCGCGGCCGGAGGCCGAGCGGGCCTCCGCGCGCATCACCGAACTCCTGGACCCGGACGCCCACTGACGCGGCGCCGGGTGCCGCCCGGACCAGGGCACCCGGCTCACGGCACGTCGTTCACCGAGCCCCGCTCACCGCACCCGGCTCAGCGACAGCGCGAAGCGTTCCTCGCCGTCGGTCCACCAGTGCGTGAGGTCCAGGCCGGCCGCGGACAGCTCCGTCCGCACGCCCTCGCGGCGGAACTTCGCGGACACCTCGGTGCGCAGCTCCTCCCCGGCGCCGAAGTCCACGGCCAGGTCGAGTGCCTGCACCTTCACCGTCTGCGCGGTGCGCGAACGCAGCCGCATCTCGATCCACTCCCGCTCCGCGTCCCACACCGCCACGTGGTCGAAGGCGGCGGGCACGAAGTCGGCGCCCAGTTCACGGTTGATCACGGCCAGGACGTTCTTGTCGAACGCGGCCGTCACGCCGGCCGCGTCGTCGTACGCCCGCACCAGCACCCGCTCGTCCTTGACCAGGTCCGTGCCCAGCAGCAGCGCGTCGCCGGGTGCGAGCAGGGCCCGGACGGACGTCAGGAACGCGGCCCGTTCGGCGGGCAGCAGATTGCCGATCGTGCCGCCGAGGAACGCCACCAGCCGCGGACCCGGGGTGTCCGGAAGCGTGAGCCCGGCCGTGAAGTCCGCGATCAGCGCGTGCACGTGCAGCCCCGGCCGCTCGGCGACGATGGCCTCGCCCGCCTGGGTGAGGGCGCTCTCGCTGACGTCGACCGGCACGTACGCGTCCAGCCCGGTCAGCGCGTCCAGCAGGTGCCGCGTCTTCTCCGACGACCCCGAGCCCAGCTCGACCAGCGTCCGGGCACCGGTCGCGGCGGCGATCTCCCCGGCCCGGGCGACGAGGATCTCCCGCTCCGCCCGGGTGGGGTAGTACTCGGGCAGCCCGGTGATCTCCTCGAACAGTTCGCTGCCCCGGGCGTCGTAGAACCACTTCGGCGGCAGCGACTTGGGCGTGCCCGACAGGCCGGCCAGGACGTCGGCGCGCAGGGCGGCGCCGGTGGCGTCCTCGGGCAGCGTGCGGGTGAGGCGGAACGGGCTCACGTGCGGGGCTCCTTCGCAGAGACGGATACGGACGCGACCGTGGCCGCGGGCACCAGGGCGTTCTCGCGCCGGTCCTCGAGCGGCGCCAGCAGCACGTCCGTGCCGCTCGCCACGAGCAGGGTGCGGTCGGGGACCTCCTGCCAGTGCGGATCGTCGTCGTACGGCTCGGAGGCGACGACCGTGCCGCCGCCGGGCCCGGGCAGGTACCAGAGGGTGTCTCCCCAGGCGGTGGCCGCGACGGTCCCGCCGTCCGTGAGGAGCAGATTGAGCCGGGAGGCGGGGGAGGCCGCGGCGACCTCCAGCACCGTGTCGGCCAGCGCCCCCGCGGCGGACCGCGGCCCCGGCTCGCCGGTGCGCAGCCGGTGCAGCACCAGGGCCCACACGAGCGCCGAGTCGTTGCGGGCCTCCAGCGACAGCAGCTCCCGTGCCGGCAGTCCGCCGGCCACGTGCTCCAGCGAGCCGGGCCAGCCCGCCACGGCGCCGTTGTGGCTGAACAGCCAGGGCCCCGCGGTGAACGGCGCCGCCGCGGCCTCCGCGTCGGCACCCGCGAGCGTCGCGTCCCGCACCGCCGCCAGCAGCGCGCCGGTGCGCACCACCCGGGCCAGGTCGGCGAAGGACTGGTCGGCCCAGATCGGCCCGGCCCGGCGGTAGCGCGCCGGCACCGGGTCGCCCTCGGCGTACCAGCCGACGCCGAAACCGTCGGCGTTGACCGTGCCGTACCGTTGGCGCCGCGGTGCCCAGGACTGGCGGTACAGGGCGTGCGGAGGCTCCACCAGGAGCCGGCCCAGAGGCACCGCGGGGCCCACGTAGGCCAGGTGACGGCACATCAGGAGGCCTCCGCGCTGCGGGCGGTGCGGAAACCGGAGAAGATCTGCCGACGGATCGGATAGTCCCAGTTGCGGAACGTGCCCCGGCAGGCCACCGCGTCCACGGCGAACGAACCCCCGCGCAGCACCTTGTGGTCCGGCCCGAAGAACACCTCCGAGTACTCCCGGTACGGGAACGCCCGGAAACCCGGGTACGGGGCGAAGTCGCTCGACGTCCACTCCCAGACGTCGCCGATCAACTGCCGTACGCCGAGCGGCGATTCTCCGGCCGGATAGCTGCCGGCGGGCGCCGGACGCAGATGCCGCTGGCCGAGGTTGGCGTGCTCCGGGCCGGGGTCGGCGTCGCCCCACGGATAGCGCATGGAGCGGTCGCCGGCCGGGTCGTGCCGGGCGGCCTTCTCCCACTCGGCCTCGGTGGGCAGCCGCCGCCCGGCCCAGCGGGCCCACGCGTCGGCCTCGTACCAGCACACGTGCACCACCGGCTCGTCCGGCGGCACCGCCTCGGTGACGCCGAAGCGGCGCCGCAGCCACTGCCCGCCGTCCCGGCGCCAGAACAGCGGGGCCCTGATCGAGTGGCGGCGGATGTGCTCCCAGCCCTCCGGGCTCCACCAGCGCGGGTCGTCGTAACCGCCGTCCTCGATGAACGCCTGGTACGCCGCGTTCGTCACCGGGGTGGTGTCGATGAAGAACGGGGCGACCTCGCGCCGGTGCGCGGGCCGCTCGTTGTCCAGGGCCCACGGCTCCGTCGAGGTGCCCATCGTGAACGGGCCGCCGGGCACCAGGACCTCCGCCGGTCCGGTGAACAGCGGCACCGGGTCCGGGTCTGGCGCGGTCAGGGCCTGCGGGCCCTTACGGAGCTGGTGGGTGATCAGCATGGTCTCGTCGTGCTGCTGCTCGTGCTGGGCGATCATCCCGAAGGCGAAGCCCGCCTCCGTCAGCCGCGTCCCGTGGAACGCGGCGCCCTCCAGCACGTCCAGGGCCCGGCCGCGGACGTCCGCCGCGTACCGGCGGGCCTCGTCCGGCGGCAGCAGCGGCAGGGCGGGGCGTTCGGCGCGCGGATGCTCGAAGGCGTCGTACAGGCTGTCGATCTCGGGCCGTATCGCCTCCTGCCCGCCGACGGCGCGCAGCAGCCACTGCTCCTCCTGGTTGCCGATGTGCGCGAGGTCCCACACCAGCGGGGACATCAGCGGCGACACCTGGGCGGTGAGGTCGGGGCCCTCCACGCAGCTGGTCAGCAGCGTGGTGCGCTCCCGGGCCGTGACGAGCGTGGCCAGGACCCGTTCGCGGAGCGTCTCGGAGTCCACCGGGGCGCCGGTGGCGGGCCCGGTGGACGGGTCGGCGGCGGTCTCGGTGGTGGGGCCCGTGGCCGGGCCGCCGGCGGGGTGCGTGGCGGAGTCGGTCATGGGCGGGTCTCCCTCCCGTGCGGGCCGGTGCCCGCGCCGTCGTGCGCGTCCAGCAGGTCGTCGGCCGGGCAGCGGCCCCGGGCGACATAGCGGTCCAGGTACCCCGCGACCGCGTCCGTCACCGCGGCGGTGGCGCCCAGCCGGGGCAGGGCCTCCAGCGCCGCCGCGAAGCACATGCCGGCCGCCTCCCGCAGCTCCGGATCGGTGAGCGCGTCGCGGGCCGCGTCCCGGTAGAGCGGGTTGTGCGGGGCGGACAGGCCGAGGGTGCGCTCCGCGAGGGGCTTCACGGCCCGGTACGCGGTCTCGGACGCCTCCGGGTCGTCGAAGAGCGCCGCCGTCACGGCGAGCGGCACGATCCAGCCGTCGTCCCCGGGCTGCGCGTCGATCATGCGCAGCTCCAGGTGCCCGCGCGGTCTGACCGGCGGGAACAGCGTCGTCAGGTGGTACTCGAGATCCTCGCCGGTCGGAGGTCTCGGCGACCGGGTCCTGGTCCACTCCCGGAAGGTCATCCCCTCCGGCACCTCCCAGGGGCCGTCGCCGTCCGCGCGGACGCACATCACCGGGGAGTCGAGCACATGGCGGGCCCAGGCGCGGCGCGGGTCCGCGTCCAGCGGCGGGCCGCCCGCCCGGCCGGCACCGATCTGCGTCCACCGCAGCTGACGCGTGGACCGCCAGCCCGTGGGCAGGCCGCCCGACAGCGGGGAGTTGGCGAACGCGGCGAGCAGGACCGCGCCCAGCTGGTGGGCGAGCCACCAGCGGCGCACATGACCGAGCTGGCCGGGCTCCTCGTGCCCGGCGTCCAGGCACACCTGCACGGAGGCGGTGGCGCACATCATGAAACGGCCCCCGGGGCCGTTGCGGTCGAGACAGGCCTCCATCGCGTCGTACCGCGGCCGGCGCAGATACCGGCGGGGCGGATGCCACGGCTCGTGGCCGAGGCCGACGAGGGCGAGACCGTCCTCGCGCAGCACGGCCCGGACGGCGTCCAGGTCGCTCCGGACGGCGTCGACGCACTCCATCAGGGAGGCGGCGGGCAGCGAGCTCAGCTCCAGCTGGCCGCCGGGTTCGACGGTCAGCGCCGAGCCGAGGTCCACGGTCCGCAGCGCGGCGTAGACGGCTTCGAGTCGTTCGTCGGTCACCGGGAGCCGCGGCGCGCGCAGCTCGTGGACCAGCCACTCCACCTCGACGCCGAGGCGCGCGGGCGGACCGGTCTTGAAGCAGATGCCGTGGACCAGCGCCTCGACCTCGGCCTCCGTGACGGTGGTGCGTGGCCGCGTACAGCCACTTACCGCATCGGACATGTCGGGATCCTCCTGATTCCACCATGTCGCCGACCCCGTTCGTGGTGGGCCGGGTCGGCACACGCGTCCCACCCAAGACCCTCGCGCCGCTCCGCACAAGGGTGCATATCGGGACGTTCCAGCTCGGTGATCTCCACGCCCCGACCGTTTCCGGTGGTTTTTCCGGTGGTTCCCCCGCCGTCTGCCGGACGGGGAAATGCCGTTGCGCCGCATCACCAGCATCACCCAGGATTCCCGCATGAGCACGACGGGGGAGGCCGCGCCGCGCGCGGTCATGGCGTCCACGGGGGTGGCGCCATGAGCGCGCGCCTGCGGAGCATCGCGCAGCAGACCGAGCAGATCGTGACGGCGGGGACCTACCGCACGCCCGGCGGTCGCGAGGTGTCGATCGCGGCGGCGGTCGCGGCGGCCCGCGAGGGCACCCGGATGCACGGACCGGAGCCGGTCGCGGTCCCACCGTCCGTCCCGGCCGTCGATGCCCCGGCCGTCGATGCCACGGTCTTCGAGGTCACGGGGGAGAGCACCCTGGAGGCGGCGCGCCGGCTCGGCGGCGAGGTCGCCGTGCTGAACTTCGCCTCCGCGCGCAACCCGGGCGGCGGATACCTCAACGGCGCCCAGGCGCAGGAGGAGGCCCTGTGCCGGGCCTCCGCCCTGTACACCTGCCTGCTGCGGGCCCGCCCGTTCTACGACCACCACCGGGCCCACCGCGACCCGTTCTACACCGACCGCGTCCTTCACTCACCGGCCGTGCCGGTCTTCCGCGACGACCGCGGACGGCTCCTCGAGACGCCGTACACGGCGGGATTCCTCACGGCCGCCGCACCGAACGCGGGCGTGGTGCTGCGCACCGCACCGGAGCGCGCCGGCGAGCTGGGCCCGGCGCTGGCCGTGCGCGCCGAACGGGTGCTGGAGACGGCCGCCGCCCACGGCTACCGGCGGCTGGTGCTCGGCGCCTGGGGCTGCGGCGTGTTCCGCAACGACCCCGCTCAGGTCGCGGGCGCCTTCCGGACGCTGCTCGGCCCCGGCGGACGGTTCGCCCCGGCGTTCGAACGGGTGACGTTCGGCATCCTGGACCGCACCCCCGGCGGCACGGTCCGCGAGGCGTTCGCGCGGGCCTTCCCCGAGGCCGCCGCCGACGGACGTCAGCTCCAGCCGTAGCGCTCCCGCAGCCGCTGCCGTACGAGGCCGAAGCGCATCCGGTCCAGCGCGCACGCCTCACGGCGCATGCCGGCCTCGTGCAGCCGCAGCACCCGGTCCACGGCGACCCAGGAGTCCCGCCCCGACCGGTCCCACGGGCCGCTGCCGATCGGCACCCACTCCCGGTCGCCGTCGTGCCGCTTGCTGGACAGCTGTACGGCGAGCACCGTGCCCGCCGCCTCCCGGGCCACGACCAGCACCGGCCGGTCCTTGCCGCGCCCGTCGTTCTCCTCGTACGGAACCCACGTCCAGACGATCTCGCCCGGATCCGGGTCCCCGTCGTGCGCGGGCGCGTACTCGGTACGCACCCGCCCCACCTCCCGCGGGTCCGCCTCCGTGGTCGCGGAGGGGCCGTGGCGGCCGGGCACGTACGCGTCGCTGTCGTCGGTCCTGCGGGCGAAGGTGTTCACGGGCCGTACCGTACGCGACGCCGGTCGGCGCCGGTCCCGGCCGGATGGCAGGCTGACCCTCGGCCACCCTCCCGTACGAACACGAGAACAGGAAGCCGACGTCATGACCGACAAGCTCGCCGTGAGCGTTCTGGGCACCGGCATCATGGGCGCCGCGATGGCCCGCAACCTCGCCCGCGCCGAACTCACCGTCCGCGCCTGGAACCGCAGCAGGGACAAGGCCGAGCCGCTGGCCGCCGACGGCGTGCACATCGCCGGCAGCCCCGAGGAGGCGGTGCGGGACGCCGACGTCGTCCTCACCATGCTCCACGACGGCCCGGCCGCCCTGGACGTCATGCGCCGCGCCGCACCCGGCCTGCGCGCCGGTGCCGCGTGGGTGCAGTCGACCACCGCCGGCCTCGACGCGCTCCCGGGCCTCGCCGCCTTCGCCCACGAGCACGACCTGGTCCTCTTCGACGCCCCGGTGCTCGGCACCCGGCAGCCCGCCGAGGCCGGCCAGTTGCTGGTGCTGGCCGCCGGACCGGCCGACGCGCGGGACGCGGTGACGCCCGTCCTCGACGCGGTCGGCTCCCGCACGGTGTGGACCGGCGAGGACGGCGCCGCCGGCAGCGCGACCCGGCTCAAGCTCGTGGCCAACAGCTGGGTCATCGCCGCCACCAATGCGGTCGGCGAGGTCCTGGCCCTGTCCCAGGCGCTCGGCGTGGACCCGGACGGCTTCTTCGACGCCATCGCCGGCGGCCCCCTCGACATGGGCTATCTGCGCACCAAGGCCGCCATGATCCGCGACGACGCCCTCGTCCCGCCCCAGTTCGCCGTCACCACCGCCGTGAAGGACGCCCGCCTGATCGTCGAGGCGGGCGAGCGGGGCGGCGTACGCCTGGACGTCGCCGCCGCGAGCGCGGAGCGCCTGGAGCGCGCCGCGGCCCAGGGCCACGGGGGCGAGGACATGGCCGCGGCCTACTTCGCCAGCTTCGACGAGAAACCGTCCGACTGAGCCCGTCCGGGGTACCGGAGGAGCTGAAGAGGACGAGCGGGGGAAACCGGACCACCGAAGCAGCCTCGAACGATCACGACACGAAGGAGTCCCATGTCCAAGCCCCCGCTGCCGCCCGAGGCCGTCGACCTGCTGCGCCGCCCCAACCCCTGCGTGATGGCCACCCTCCGCTCGGACGGCGGCCCCGTCTCCACGCCCACCTGGTACGTGTGGGAGGACGACGGCCGCGTCCTGATCAGCCTCGACGAGGGCCGCGTTCGCCTCAAGCACCTGCGCCGCGACCCGCGCGTGACCCTCACCGTCCTGGACGGCGACGACTGGTACACGCACGTCACCCTCATCGGCCGCGTCGCCGAGATGCGCGACGACGAGGGCCTGGCCGACATCGACCGGCTGTCCACGCACTACACGGGCAAGCCGTACCCGGACCGGGTCCGCCCCCGGGTCAGCGCGTGGATCGAGGTCGAGCGCTGGCACGGCTGGGGATCGATGAAGGACAGCGACCAGGCGTCGGGCTGAGGGCGGACCCGGCCGGTTCCGCGCCGGCCGGGCTCAGCCCGCGACGGCCGCTCGCGTCGCCGGCGCCGCCCGCACCACCGGCGACGGCGACGGGACCGGTGCGCCGGCCGGGTGCCGCCACAGCCCCCTCGCGGCGAGCCGCGGCAGGACGCCCTCGCCGAACCAGTACGCCTCCTCCAGATGCGGGTAGCCGGAGAGCACGAACTCCTCGATGCCCAGGGCGGCGTACTCCTCGATCCGCTCGGCGACCTCCTCGTGGCCGCCCACCAGGGCCGTGCCCGCGCCGCCGCGCACCAGGCCGATGCCGGCCCACAGATTGGGGTGGATCTCCAGGCCGTCGCGGGCGCCGCCGTGCAGGGCGAGCATGCGCCGCTGCCCCTCCGACTCACTGCGGGCCAGCCCCTCCTGCACGGCCCGCACCGTGTCCGGATCGAAGCCCGCCAGCAACCGGTCCGCCTCCGCCCACGCCTGCGCCGAGGTGTCACGGGTGATGACGTGCAGCCGGATGCCGAAGCGCAGGGTGCGGCCCTCCCGCGCGGCGAGCTCCCGGACCCGGGCGATCTTCTCGGCGACCTGCGCGGGCGGCTCGCCCCAGGTGAGGTAGACGTCCACGTGCCGCGCGGCGACCTCGAGCGCGGCGGGCGACGAGCCGCCGAAGTACACCTGGGGCACCGGGTCGGGCAGGCGGGTCAGCCTGGCGTCCTCCACCCGCACGTGCTCGCCGTCCAGATCGACGCTCCTGCCGTCCCACAACCGCCGTACGACGCTGAGGAATTCGTCGGTACGACGGTAGCGGGCGTCCTTGTCGAGGAAGTCGCCGTAGGCCCGCTGCTCCCGGCTCTCGCCGCCGGTGACGACGTTCAGCAGCAGCCGTCCACCGGTCTGCCGCTGGAAGGTGGAGGCCATCTGCGCGGCGAGCGTCGGTGAGATGAACCCGGGCCGGAAGGCCACCAGGAACTTCAGCCGCTCGGTGTGCCGGCTGACCATCGCGGTGGTCAGCCAGGCGTCCTCGCACCAGGCACCGGTGGGGGTGAGGGCGCCGGTGAAGCCGACATCCTCGGCGGCACGGGCGATCTGGCCCAGATACGCCACCGTCGGCGCCCGGTCCCGGCCGGACGTCGTGGCCGGTGAGCCGTGGCCGCCGCCCACGACATCGCGGCTGTCGCCGTTGGTGGGCAGGAACCAGTGGAACGTCAGGGCGGACATGCCGTCTCCGATCGGGGGTCGGGTCTTCGGGGGCGGGCGGGGCCGCGTGGAGCCGAGTGGGCCCCGGGTGGGTCAGCTGGCGGCGGCGAGCAGCGGGGCGGGCCCCAGCGCGGCGGAGAACTGGTCGAGCACCTGGGTGAGCGCCTCGGCGGCGCCCGGGGCCACCGACAGCGACCCGTCGTCGTGCCGGATGATGTCCCGGTCGAGGGTGAACCAGCCCTGGACGATGTGCCGCGCGCCCATCGAGGTGAGCACCGGCCGCAGGGCGTAGTCGATGGCCAGCACATGGGCGACGCTGCCACCGGTAGCGAGCGGCAGCACGGTCTTGCCGGTGAGCGCGTACTGCGGCAGCAGGTCCAGCAGCGCCTTCAGCACACCGGAGTACGCGGCCTTGTAGACCGGGGTGCCGACGATCACCCCGTCCGCTGCGGCGAACAGTTCGGTGGCCTCGACGATCGCCGGGTGCGTGAAGTCGGCGCCCAGCAGCGCCTCCGCGGGGATGGTGCGGACGTCGAGCGGTATCACGCGGTGTCCCTGGGCGACGAGCCGCTCGTCGAGGTGGCGCAGCAGACGGTTGGTGCGGGAGGAGGCGGAGGGGCTGCCGGAGACGGACAGGACGGTGGCCATGGGGACCTCTTTCGGAAACGCCCGGACGCCGCCGCGCAACCGGAGCGCGCGGCAGGCCGGGGCAGGGGACACGAGGGCCGGCGCGCCGGTCCGGCGCGCGGAACCGGAGCGGGAGAGCCGGCACGCGTCGGCGTACGCGGATGAGGGAACTGGGGGGAACTGGGGACCGAGGGGGATTCACCCGGGAAGGGCGTCCATCGCCGCGCACGTCGAGGCGCTGCGGTCGGACGGCGACCGGCCGCCGGGAGCGTCAGACCGGGCGGCGACAGCAGGCGCTGGAGACACGCGCGAGGTCGACATGGCGTCGCCGCGTGAGATCCGGTCGCATCTGCTTCATGACGGCGATCGTGGCAGCCGGCCGACACGGCCGTCAAGGAACAGCCCCCCGTTCCCGCCCGTCCCCGTGGGATTTCACACGGGCGTGACACGGCGGCCGGAGCCGTGAACGCGCTCCCGCCCCGCCGGGCGGGCTAGCGGGCCCGGGAGCGCCGGCGCGGGTACGGACCAGACCGGCGGTGCGCAAGTCGGGGTGGCCCGGGGGCCGGTTTTCGGGTCACATTCACATAGACCGATTTCGGCCGGTGAGGACCGGACGAGAAGCGCCGCTTCCGTCCTCCCGCCGCACACCCGTCCCGATTCCGGGGCGAAGAGCCGCGTCGTCAGTGGTCACCTGGCCGGTTGCGGCGCGGCCGGTGCGTCACCGGCCCACGCGCCGTGGGTGTGTTCCGGCCTGACCGCCCGCCCCGGGCACGGCCTTTGGCCCCTCCCAGAACGGCGTATTGATGTCGCTCTCTCCCGGTCCGACCGCATTCCGTGCTTCTGGGCCAGGACCCCGGGGCAGACGGCTGGGGACATTGGGGGACGAGCCCGGTGGTCCGCGCGGACGGCCGGGAGACCTTGGGGGTCGTACATGGTGCGTGTTCTCGTGGTGCACGACGCGCTGCTGCTGCGCTCGGCACTGGCTCAACTGCTCCTGTCCGCCGACGGACTCGAGGTCTCGTCCATGTCCTCGCGCGGGGAGGAGCCCGACGAGGACGACTTACCCGCGGACGTGTGCGTCGTGGACGGAGACTGTCTGGACGGGACGGAGGACCTCTGCCGCGCACCGTACTGGCACCGGTGCGCAGCCCGGCTCGTCGTCCTCGCGGCGCCGGAACGGCCGGGCGTGCTGCGCCGGGCGTTCGACGCGGGAGTGCTCGGCTTCGTCGCCAAGGACGCCCCGTCCCACCGTCTGATCGACGCCGTGCACACCGTCGCCAAGGGGGAGCGGTTCCTCGACGAGACACTCACCGTCGCCCTTCTCGAGGCGTCCCGCAGCCCGTTGACCGCCCGTGAGCTGCATGTGCTGGCGCAGGCCGCGCAGGGCTGTTCCGTAGCCGAGATCGCCGGCGTCCTGCACCTGTCGCGGGGCACGGTCCGCAACTACCTGGCCAGCGCGATCCGGAAGGTCGGCGCGCGCAACCGGGTGGACGCCATACGCATCGTCCAGAGCGCCGGCTGGGTGTGAGAGGGCGGGGCACGGGAAGTGTCCCGGGTCAGCTCCGGGTCTCCCCCCAGTGCCCCACCAGATCGCGGTAGAGCGGGGAACGGCCGAGGAGTTCACGGTGGGTGCCGCACGTCGCGCCGACTCCGTCCAGCACCAGGATCCGGTCCGCCCGCAGCGCCGACGACATGCGGTGGGCCACCACGACCAGCGCACCCGGACGCCGGGCGAGGGCCTCCTCGGCCCGTGCCTCGGCGGCCGGGTCGAGGTGGCAGGTCGCCTCGTCGAGCAGCAGCAGACGCGCCGCGGACAGGTGCGCCCGCGCCAGCACGAGCAGTTGACGCTCGCCCTGCGAGAGGTCGTCCGGGCCGAGCGGCGCGTCGAGGCCGCCCAGGCGCTCCACGAGGCCGTCGGCCCCGAGTTCGCGCAGGGCGGCCCCGATGTCGGCCGCGGAGGCGTCCGGCCGCAGATAGGTGAGGTTGTCCCGCACCGTCGCGGTGAAGACGTACGCCTGCTGGGGCAACAGGACGCGCAGACCGGACAGTTCGGCTGGGGCACGGCCGGTGACCGTACGGCCGGCCACCTCGACCACACCGCTGCTCGGCGCCAGTGTCCCGGCGACCAGACGGGTGAGCGTCGACTTGCCGATGCCGCTGGGGCCGACGACGGCCAGGTGTTCACCCTCCGCCACCCGCAGGTCGAGCGCGTCGAGGACCGGCTCCGCCCGTGCGCCGTAGGACAGCGTCACCGACCGCAGTTCCACGGCGGGCACGGGCGGATCCGCTCTCCGGACCGAGTCCGCGGCGGGCGCCTTCGGCGAGGAGCCGTCGGCCGGTGATGGTGCCATGCCGGTGATGCGGTCCAGGACCACGAGCAACCGGGTGCCGGCCGCGCCGATCGCCGTCATGAGGGTGTGCAACGCGGGCAGCAGGGCCTGCGCGAGGTACGTGAAGGCCCCCAGCAGCGCGCCGGTGGTGACGCCCCTGCCGCGCAGCCACGGCACGGTCACCAGCAGGAGCAGGACCGGCAGTTGACCCGCGACCCCCAGGGCCAGCGTGCGCACCGCGGCCCAGCGGGCGAGGACCCGTGCGGTGGCGGCGGCCTCCGCGACGAGCCGTTCACCGCCGAGCGCCACCTCCTCCCGCGTGCCGCACGCGGTGATGTCGCGCAACGCCCCCCGGGCCCGCGCCGCGTGGTCGCCCAGCGCCTCGTCGGCGGCGAGGGCCCGGCGCTGCGCCGCCGCCATGGGCCGCAGCGTGACCAGGAACAAGGCCAGGCCTCCGGCGAGGGGCGGCACGACGACCAGCAGCAGCGCGGGGTCCAGCGAGAACAGGCCGAACAGCGCGCCCGCGGCGGTGAAGACGAACGAGCGCAGCGTCAGCACGAGCCCGGCGAAGCTGTCCCGCACGATCTCGACCTGGTTGGTGAGCCTCGACACGGCGGCACGGTCCCCGCCCCCCGGGCGGGCCTGCGCCTCGGCCATCGACCGCTCGACCGCCCGCCGCACCAGCCGGTCCCGCAACGGCTCGGTGAGGCCCGCCAGTTGGGCGAAGACACCCCTGATCACGGGCGCCCCGAACACCACGGCGACGGCGGCGACCGCGAGCCAGCCGAGCCCCGTGGCCGTGTCACCGGCCAGGAAGCCCCGGTCGACGGCCTGGGCGACGCCGTACCCGGCCAGGAAGGTCTGCGCCGACTCGGCCACCGACCACGCCCCGAGCCGCGCCAGGACGCCCTTGCGCCCGGCCAGGAAGCGCCGGGCGGGCGGCACGGCCCGGCGCAGCGGACCCGGCTCCCGGCCGGCCCACGCCGTCCGGCCGCCGTCGGCGGCGGTCACGGCCGCGCCTCGCCGTGCAGTGAGGCGATCCGGCCGGACCCGGCCTCCGTCCCATCGGCACCTTGGGTACCTTCCGCACCTTCGGTCCCTTCAGCGCCTTGGGACCCATCGGAACCGGACCGGGCGCCGACGGCGAACACCTCCCGGTAGGCGGCCCGTTCCCACAGCCGCCGATGCGGTGCGACCGCCCGTACCCGCCCGTCCTCCAGCCAGATCACCAGGTCCGCCCGCGCCGCGACCGACGGACGGTGCGCCACGACCAGGCGCGTGGTGCCCGCGAGGGCGTCGCGCACCGCCCGGTCCACGGCGTGCTCGGTGGCGGTGTCGAGGCTGGAGGTCGCGTCGTCCATCACGAGCAGCCGGCCCGCGTGGGCGAAGGCCCGGGCCAGCCCCAGTCGCTGGTACTCGCCGCCGGACAGCGGGACGTCGGCGAGGGGGGTGTCGTACGTCCGCGGCAGGCGGCGCACGAAGGCGTCGGCGCCCGCCACCCGGACCGCCTCCCGCACCCGGTGCGGTGCCGCGGGGCGGACCCCGGCCGCGACCGCCTCCGCCACGGTGCCGTCACCGAGCACCGGACGCGCGAAGGCGAAACCGACCTCGGTGCGCAGGCTCGCACGGGTCAGGGAGTCCAGCGGGGCACCGTCGAGCAGCACCACTCCCTCGTCGGGGTCGATCAGCCGGCCCGCCACAGCGGCCAGTACGGACTTGCCGGCGCCGCTGCGGCCCACCACGGCGGCCGTCGCCCCGCCGGGCACCACCACGCCGTCCGCCCGCAGCACCTCCGTGCCCTCCCGCAGGACGCGCACACCGCGCAGTTCGAGTACGCCCGGGCCGCCCGGGGGCAGGGTCCGGCCGCCGTGGCGCAGTGCGGGCAGCCGTTCCAGGACCGCCGTGCGCTCGCGCGCCGTCCGCCCCCGGACCAGCGCGCCGAGCAGCGTGGCCGCGCTGCCGAACCCGGCGGCCAGCTGCGCGTAGCGGCACACCGCCAGCAGCTCACCGACGCTCAGGGCGCCAGCGCCGAGCCGGAGCCCGCCGACGGCCGTGGCGGCCACCGTCAGCAGCGGGACGAGGACACCACCGGTGGCGAGCGCCCGCCCGTGCAGCACCCACATGCGCTCGCCCAGCGCGCCGAGCTCGCCCAACGGCCGCAGCACGCGCTCGCGTTCGCGGTCGGACGTGCCGGCGGCGGCAATGGTCTCCGCGCCCTCCATGGCTTCCAGCAGACGGCCCGCGATGTCCGACTGCACCCGCTGGTAGGCCCGCACCGACGAACCCGTGTCGCGCGCGAACACCCTGAGCACCAGGACCAGGGCGGGCAGTCCGGCCAGGACGCACCCGGCGACCCACACGTCGACGAAGGCCAGCGCGACGAGCGCGCCGGCCGGGGTGATCAGCGACGCAGCCAGCGCCGCCCGGGCCGCCGGGGCGCCGCCCGCGTCGGAGGCGTTGACCGTCAGCCGCGTCCCGACGTCTCCCGCGGAGTACGGACGCGTGGCCTCGGGTACGGCGTGCAGCAGGCCGGTGAGGGCCCGGTAACGGATCGACGCCGTCCAGCCGGCCGTGCACCGGCCGGTGAGCCACGCGGTCAGGCCGTCGAGGAGCACCTCGCCGACGAGCAGCACCACGCTCACCGCGAGCCAGGGACCGGCCTCGCCGTCGTTCAGCAGCAGGTCCAGAGCCCGGCCGAGGACCAGGGGCTGGGCGACCGCGGCGGCGGCCGCCGCCACCGAGCACACCAGCACCAGCAGCTCCGGCCCACGGCCGGGACCCGCGCGTTCGTCACGACGCCGGACCGGGGTCGTGTCCACCGGCCGCCCTCCTCGTGGTCGGTGCCGCACACGGCGGCGACGGGAGACGGCACCGGCGCCCCGGCGGTGAGGCCGGGACGCCGGTACCGGACCGTGCGGCCCGCCGCGGCGGGCCGCCTCGGACGTCAGTTACAGGTCGTGACGCTGAGGCTGCTGTCGCCGCAGAGCAGCAGGCTGGCGCGGCTGCCGGTCTCGACGTCCCCCATGGCCTCTTCCTTCGGGGTCTCCATGGACTGCAGGTCGAACAGGTTCATGTGCTCATCCCTTCGTACGGACAACGGGTGTTTCTTCACGGCCCCTCGTGGGACCGGCTCGTGGGCCGCGGCTCGGGCCGCGGCGGTGGGAGGAACGGCAGACCGGCGGACCGGTCGCCGTGCACGGAGGCGAGGGCCAGCAGACAGCCGGCCGTCCCGGTGGACAGGTCCATCGACAGCCGCATCATCTGCTCGCCCGGAAAGGCGAGCCGGCCGCGGTAGGACATGGCGTGCCAGGTCAGCGCGTCGATCTGGCGGCGGACGGCGCCGGGCCCGGTGCCCGGTCCGGGTGCCGTCGTCCGGCCGAGGTACAGCACCATGCCGGCCACGCCCCGGTAGAGCCCGGGCTGGGCGTAGAACATGGCCTGCGCCGCGCGGACGATCTCTGTCCGCGCCCGCTCGAACTCCTCGTCCGCGCGGTGCGCCAGGTAGTCGTCGAGGACCATGCCGATGCCCACGCTGCCGGCGCCCAGGTACGGCATGGTGCGCCAGCCCTCGTCCACCTGGAGCGCGCCGCCCGCGCCGCGGACGCAGCACGCGAGGTCCCGGCGCAGGGCGTCGGCGGCGAGGTCCAGCAGGGCCCCGTCCCCGGTGCGTTCGTACAGGCGCAGGAAGAGCAGGGCGCTGCCCGTCGCTCCGTGCAGCAGCCCGGCACGCGGCCGGCGGACCGGCCCCCCGCCCGGAGAGCCACCCCGCGTCGCGCCGCGGGCGCTCAGCTCGGCGCACCGCAGGGCGGCAGTGCGCAGGGCCGGGTCCCCGGTCGAGGCGGCCAGGGAGTCCAGCATCAGACCGATGCCGGCGGTGCCGCCGTGCAGGTCGGGGGAGAGCCCCTCGAGGGGGTGCTCCAGGAGGGTCGCGGTCAGGTCCAGCGCCCGTGCCCGGTGCCCCAGGCGGTCCAGCGTCCAGGCCGTTCCGGCGATCCCGTCGTGGAAGCCCAGCGGCATGCCCGACGGGGGCTCCTTCGTCCGCTCCAGCAGCCACTGTTCGCCGTCCTCGTCGCGTCCCGCACCGCTCTCGGTCAGGGCGTACAGCACGCCGGCGGCTCCGTACCCGAACGAGAGGCCCCCGCCCGCCGTGGCGAACTGGGCGACGTCGCCGGGGAACAGACGGTCCTCGCGGGACGGGGTGGCCGACGCGCGGACGGCCGCCGCCATCGAGTCCCGGCTGCGGGGCCAGTCGCCCGGGGCGACCGGGACGAAGCCGTCGCCGTCACCGTCCCGCCGCACCGACGGCGGGCGGGCCGGCGTGCCCGTGATCTCGGCGACCGCCCCGTCCAGGAAGGCCCGCGGGACCGGGAACTGCAGCGCGACCACGTCGGCGAGATGCGCCGCCTTGCGCCGGTCGAGCGCCAGCAGGCTGGTCAGCGGCAGGAACAGGGCCAGCCGCAGACAGGCCAGCGCGTACCGGTCCACCGCCGGGCCGCGCCGGCCGGGCGGTGCCACGAAGCCGGGGTGCGCGACGGTCTGCCGGCCGGGCTCGTCGACATGGTGTGCGGCCTCGAAGTCCAGCAGGGCCACCCGCCCGTCGTCGCGGACCATGATGTTGAACAGGTGCAGGTCGTTGAAGACCACGCCCCGCTCGTGCACCTGCGCGACGGCCCGTTCGACCTGGGCGTGGACGTCGAGCGCCCACGCGGTGTACTCGGCGAGCCGCGCCTCGTCCGGGCCGGCCTCGATGAGCGGATGCCGCCGGGCGAAGAAGGTGTTGAGGGGCTTGCCGTCGAGATGTTCGAGGACCAGGAAGTGGTGCTCCCCGACCGTGAACGCGTCCCGCACCTCGGGCGTGCAGTCCAGACCGGACAGCCGCTCCAGGGCCCGGCGCTCGCGCCCCAGCCGGGCCACCGCGTCCGCCCCGTCGGCCGCCAGGCCCGCGTGCGGACGGGCCTCCTTGAGGACCACGAGCTCGCCGGTGCGGGTGTCCCGCGCCCGGTAGACGCCGCCGCCGTTGGAGAAGTGGAGCGCCGACTCGACGGTGTAGGGGACGTCCGCCAGGGTCATCCCGGCCCGCGCCTCCAGGTGGGGCCGCAGGAACGCCGGCACGCTCACCCACTCGGGCACCCGGAACACCGGGCCGCGCAGGTCCGGGACGAGCACCCCGTCGGGGTCCGCGACCGCCGGGCGCAGCTCGCCGTCCTCGTCGTAGCAGTTGCGGCGGGTGAAGCTGCCGTAGCGCACGTGCACCGGGCCGTCGCCGAGTCTGAGGTCGCTCAGGATGTGCGGCCCGGGCTCCCCGGCCAGCAGGTCCCCCAGCTCGCCCGCGATGCGCTCGAAGCGCTCCTCGTCCGCCGGGTACACGGTGATGAACTTGCCGCTGCCCGCCCGGTCGGCGTACTTGGCGTTGCGCTGGTGCAGCAGATAGCGGCTCGGGACGAACTTGAACGCGACACCGTGATCGAGGCAGTACCGCCGTACGCGCTCCAGTACGGACTCGGCGTTGTCCAGACAGGCGGAGACGTGGATCTTCCAGCCCTGGTCCGGCAGTCCGGCGTCCAGCGGGCGCAGCGCCAGCCAGTCGCCGCTCTCGCCGCGCCGCCATCCGGCCGGGACGGGCTCGGTGGCCGCCGCGTACCGGGTGCCGGCCGCGGCGGTGCCGGGGGCCGTGCGGTGCGGCGCGTCGTAGAAGTGCGGGTCTGCGTCGCAGTACACGGCGTAGCCCTTGTTCACGCCTTCTCCCTCCACCGGTCGGTGCCGGGGAAGACGCTGTCACGCGCCGCGGCGTCCGGGACAGTCACCGCTGTCACCACTCGAACGTGCGGAACGCACAGGTAACTTGGGGACGCCGGAGCTCCGGGCGGGCCCGGACCTAGTCCTTGCGCCCCGTCACCGCCACCGTGACACCCAGGCCGATCATGGCCAGGCCGCCCGTGCCGCCGACCGCGGACAGGCGGCGCGGTGAGACGGCGAACCAGTCGCGGGCGGTGGACGCCAGCAGGCCCCACGCGCTGTCGCAGGTCAACGCGATGACGTTGAACACCAGGCCGAGCAGCAGCATCTGCGCCGTGACCCCGCCCTGCTCGCGGTCGACGAACTGCGGCAGCACCGCGGCGAAGAACACGATGGTCTTGGGGTTGGTCACGCCGACCGCGAACCCCTCCCAGAAGGTGCGCCGGCCTCCGCGCGGCTCCCCGTCACCGGTGAACGCCGCGCGCAGCGAACGGCGTTCACGCCACGCCTTCACCCCGAGGTGCACGAGGTAGGCGGCGCCCGCCAGTTTGAGCACCGTGAAGACGAGGAGCGAGCGTTCCACGGCCGACCCGACCCCCAGGGCGACCGCGACGACCAGCGCGTACGCGCCGAGGGTGTTCCCCACGACCGTGGTGAGCGCGGCCCGGCGTCCCTGCGCGAGCGCCCGGCCGATCACGAACAGCACACTGGGGCCCGGCACCACGATGAGTACCGACGACAGGGCGGCGAAGGCGAGCAGACGGTCGGAGGACACCATGGCGTCATGCAAACACGCGGCCGGTCCGGCGCTCCACGGATTTCCGCGGCCGCCCGAGCGGCCCGGGCCGCCGAACCGCCCGGGCCCTCGGTGCCCCGCGGGGCCAATGCGGTCGACAGGGCCGGGTCACCCGCCTAAGATCTTCGGCGCGGCATCGCGTGCCGGTCACCGGCCGGGTGAGGCATGGAGGCGCCGCGGAGATGCCCGTGGAGGCATTGACCCGTGTCAGTCGAGTTCAACCACACCATCGTTCTCTCCCGCGACCGGGAGACGTCCGCCCGTTTCCTCGCCGGAATCCTCGGTCTCGAGGTCGGCGAACCCGCCGGAATGTTCCTGCCCGTGACGACCGCCAACGGCGTCACCCTGGACTTCGCCACCGTCGACATCGACATCCCGGTCCAGCACTACGCGTTCCTCGTCTCCGAGGACGACTTCGACGCGATCCTCGCCCGGCTCGTCGAGGACCAGGTGCCCATCCAGGCCGATCCGCCCGGGCGGCACCCGCGCCGCATCAACCGCAACGACGGCGGACGCGGCGTGTACTTCACCGACCCGTCCGGGCACGGCATGGAGGCCTTCACCCGCCCCTACGGCAGTGACCCGTCCTCACCGCTGAACGGCGTCACCGAGGACGTACCCGGAGCGCGCTGACCGTCGTCACCGGGCCAGCAGGTCCCGCAGGGCCCCGGCGACCTCGCCGGGCGCCTCCTCCGCCATGAAGTGGCCGCAGCCGACCGTGACATGGCGCAGATCCGGGGCCCAGGCCCGCCACAGCGCACTCGCGTCGTAGCCGAGGGCCGTGCCCCAGTCCTGCTGGAGCACGGTCACCGGCATCCGCAGCCGGTTGCCGCGGTCGCGGTCGGCGCGGTCGTGGCCGACGTCGACGCCCGCCGAGGCCCGGTAGTCGGCCACGATGGACGGCACCGCCTCGCGCGACGCCTTCAGGTAGGCGGCGCGGACCTCGGCGGGCAGGGCGCCGGGGTCGCGGGTCCAGACGTCGAGGAAGTGGCCGAAGAAGGGGTCCGGCGCGGCGCCGATCAGTTCCTCCGGCAGGCCGGGCGGCTGCGCCATCAGGTAGAGGTGGAAGCCCACGGCCGCCGTCGTGCCGTGCAGGACGTCCCACATGTCCAGGGTCGGCAGCACGTCCAGCGCGGCCAGGTGCGTCACCGCGTCCGGGTGGTCGAGTCCGGCCCGGATCCCCACCAGGGCGCCCCGGTCGTGCCCGGCCAGCGCGAACCTGTCGTGCCCCAGCGCCCGGGCCAGAGCGACGACGTCGGCGGCCATGGTCCGCTTGGCGTACGCGGTGCCGTCCGTGTCGGCGGGCTTGTCGCTGGCGCCGTAACCGCGCAGGTCGGGGCAGACGACCGTGTGCTCGGCGGCCAGGTCGGCGGCGACGTGCCGCCACATCAGGTGGGTCTGCGGGAAGCCGTGCAGCAGCACCAGCGGGCTGCCGGAGCCGCCGACGGCGACGTTCAGCGCGACGCCGTCGGCGACGGGGACCCGGTCGTAGGTGAAGCCGGGGATGGTCGGTGCCATGAGTGATCGTGCCTTCCGGTGGTGCGGGGATCTCCGGTGCGTCCGGTCCCGGACGTCTCCCAGGCTGCCGGGCACGGATCAGCAACCGATCAGCAACGTCTCCGCGCGCGTACCGTGGTGATCACGGATACGGGCACGGACACGGCGTGACGGCGCGGAGCAGGGCGGACGGAACATGGAAGCGGTCACCTTCGGGGTGCTCGGACCCGTCACCGCCGAGCGGGACGGCGGCCCCCTCGACCTGCGCGGGCCCCGGCACCGGGCCCTGCTCGCCCGGCTGGTGCTGGCCCGGCGGCGCGTCGTGCCCGTCGCGCGCCTGGTCGAGGACCTGTGGGACGCGCCGCCCGCCCGGGCCGTCGGCACGGTCCGCACCTTCGTCGGCGACCTGCGCCGCGCCCTGGAACCCGAACGCCCCCGCCGCGCACCGGCCCGGCTGCTGGTCACCGAAGGCCCCGGCTACGTCCTGCGCGCGGCACCGGACGCGGTGGACGCCTGGCGTTTCGAGGCGGCCGTCGCCCTCGCCGACCGGCTGCCGGCCGACCGGGCGCCGGCCCGGCTGGACGCCGCCCTGGAGGAGTGGCGCGGGCCCGCCTACGCCGGGTTCGGCGACGAGGCGTGGGCCCGGGGCGAGCGCGCCCGGCTGACCGAGCTCAGGCTCCACGCGGTCGAGCGGCGGGCCGAGCTGCTCATCGGACTCGGCCGGGCCGCCGAGGCGGTGCCCGACCTCGAGGCCCACCTGGCCGAGCACCCCCGGCGCGAGGAGGCCTGGCGGCTGCTCGCGCTGGCCCTGTACCGGACCGGCCGCCAGGCGGACGCCCTCGCGGTACTGCGCCGGGCCCGCGCCCGGCTCGCCGGGGAACTCGGCATCGACCCCGGGCCCCGGCTGCGCCGGCTCGAGGACCGCGTCCTCGCCCAGGACCCGTCTCTCGACCCGCCCGCCGAGCCCGCGGACGCAGCGGCCCGCCTGTGGTCCCGGGCGACCGAGGCGTACGACCGCACGGTCGCCGCCGGCGCACGCGCCCGCCTGGAATCGGCCGTCGGCCTGCTGCGCCACCTCGCGGTCACCGGCGGCGGCGGCCTCGAGGCGGCCCAGGAGCACCGCGCGGCGGCGGTCGTCGCGGCCGAGGAGACCGGCGACGCCGAACTCGCCGCCCGGGTCATCGGCGCCTACGACGTCCCCGCCGTCTGGACCCGCAGCGACCACCCCGAGGCGGCCCGGCGGATCGTCGCGGCGGCCGAACGCACCCTTGCCGCCCTGCCGGACGACGCCGGGGCCGCACCCGCCCGCTGCCGCCTCCTCGCCACCGTCGCCCTGGAGTCCCGGGGCGTCCGCTCCCCGCGCGGGCCCGAGGCCGCCGCCGAGGCCGAACGCATCGCCCGCCGCCTCGACGACCCCGCCCTGCTGGCCTTCGCCCTCAACGGCGCCTACATGCAGTCCTGCACCACCGCCGGGCTCGCCCCGCGCCGCGACGCGATCGGCGCCGAACTCGTCGCACTCGCCCGCCGGCACGGCCTGGACAGCCACGAGGTGCTCGGCCTGCTCATCCGCGTCCAGGCACGCTCCGCCCTCGCCGACTTCACCGCCGCCGACGAGCACGCCGACGCCGTGGACCGACTGGCCGGGCGGTACGAACGGCCCCTCGCGGCGGTGTTCACCACCTGGTACCGGGCCCTGCGGCAGGCCGCCACCGGCAGCCCGTACGACATGGCCGAGGCCGGCTACCGGGCCGCCGCCGCACCACTCGACGGAGCGGGGATGCCCGGCCTGCGGCGCGGGCTGCTCCCGCTGGCCCTGCTCGGCCTGCGCCTGGCCCACGGACGGCCCCCGGAGGTGGACCCGCGGGCCGACTGGGGCCCGTACCGTCCATGGGCCGCACCGTTCGCGCTGCTGCGCGAGGGCCGCGACACCGAGGCCAGGTCGGCGCTCCACGCCCTGACCGAACCGCCGCCCGACCTCCTCTACGAGGCCCTGTGCTGCGCCGAGGCCGCGCTCGCCCTCGCCCTCGACGACCGGACGGCGCTGCGCCGGACCTACCGCAGGCTGCTCCCCGCGGCCGGTGAACTCGCGGGTGCGGGCAGCGGGTTGCTCACCTTCGGGCCCGTGGACGACTGGCTCGCCGCGATCCGCCGCGCGCTCGGCCCGCAGACCGGCACACCGCAGGACGCCCCCGCCGCACCGCACGACTGACACCGCGCGGCCCACCCTCCCCCGTGGCGGTGGTTGTGCGGAGCCCCGCCGGGTACCCGGCCGCCCATGAAGTGGCAACAGGTGCAGGAGGGCCCCTCGGCGGTGTACGTGGTGGTGCTCGACCCCGGCGAGGACGCGGTCGCCGAGCTCACCGCCTTCGCCCGTGACCGCTCCCTCAAGGCGTCCCAGGTGACCGCCGTGGGCGCCTTCTCGGAGTCGGTCGTCGGCTGGTTCGACCGCGCGGCCAAGGACTACCGGCGCATTCCCGTCGGCGAGCAGTGCGAGGTGCTGTCGCTGATCGGGGACATCGCCGTCGCCGACGACGGACCCACCCCGCACCTGCACGCCGTACTGGGCCTGTCCGACGGCTCCACCCGCGGCGGCCACCTGCTCTCCGGCAGGGTCTGGCCGACGCTGGAGGCCGTCGTCCGCGACAGCCCCGCCGAGCTGGCCAAGAAGTACCGGCCGGAGATCGGCCTGGCCCTGATCGACCCGGGCTGACGCCGGCCGCCGCAGGACGGCCCGGACGGTTTACCGGCCCGCGTTCGGGCTACGCGGCCCGCACGCGAGCACGTACCGACACCCAGGGAGGTGCCGCCATGACACACCGCGTCCGAGACGTGATGTCCCCCGCGACGGTGGCCGTCGAGCCCATGACCACGGTGACCCGGGCGGCCCGGCTGATGCGCGACGAGAACGTCGGCGACGTCCTGGTGACCTACGACTGCGACCTGTTCGGCCTGCTCACCGACCGCGACATCGTCCTCCGGAGCGTGGCCGACGGCCTCGACCCGGACGCCACCACGGTCGGCTCGGTGTGCACGCCGCCGCCCGTCGTGACCCTCGCGCCGGACGACTCCGCCGAGCACGCCGTCGACCTGATGCGGCGCCACGCCGTGCGGCGGCTCCCGGTCGTCGAGCACGGCGGCGTCCCCGTCGGCGTGGTCAGCCTCGGCGACCTCGCCGGCTCCGAGGACCCGCACTCCGCCCTGGCGGACATCAGCGCGGCCGACCCCGGGCACTGAGGGCACCGGCGGCACGGGTGACCGCGGTGCCCCGCCGGCGTCCGCGCCGCTCCGAGAACCGGAGGAGGGGGGACGGAGGAGGCGACATGACACCCCTGGCCCGAACCCCCACGGCAGGCCCCCGCGAGGACCGCCGTGCCGCCGGCCGCACCGCACGGCTGCGCAGCCGCATCCCCGAACCCGACGAGGAACCGGACCTCCTCGGCCAGTACCTGACCCAGATCGGCGCCACCCCCCTGCTGACCGCCGAGGACGAGGTGCGGCTCGCCCAGCGCATGCAGGCCGGCGTCCGGGCCGCCGACGAGCTGGAGGCCGCCGACGCCGGCGAACCCGCCCCGGACCCCGGCCGGCGCCGCGCGCTCGAGGAGACCGTCCACGACGGCCGGGCCGCCAAGGACCACATGGTCCGCGCCAACCTGCGGCTCGTCGTGTCGATGGCCAAGCGCCACGCCCACCGGGGGCTGCCCCTGCTGGACGTCATCCAGGAGGGCAACCTCGGACTGATCCGCGCCGTCGAGAAGTTCGACCACACCAAGGGCTTCAAGTTCTCCACGTACGCCACCTGGTGGATCCGCCAGGCCATCGAACGGGGCCTCGCCACCCACGCGCGCACCGTACGGCTGCCCGTGCACGTCGTGGAGCAGCTGCAGAAGCTCGCCAAGGTGGAGCGCAAGCTCCGCGGTGCCCTCGACCGGGAGCCGACCGTCGAGGAGGTGGCCGCCGAGAGCGGCATCGACGCCGAGAGGATCGTCTGGCTGCGCCGCGTCGGACGGGACGCCGTCAGCCTGGACACGCCGGTGGACGAGACGGGCGAGACCGTCGTCGGCGACCTCATCCCCGACACCGAGGTGCTGCGAGCCCCGGAGGTCGCCGAGTTCCGGGCCCTCGCGGAGGAGCTGCGGGAGGCCGTCGGCACCCTGGCCCCCCGCGAGGCCCTCATCCTGAGCCTGCGCTACGGCCTGCACGACGGCCGGACCCGCACCCTCCAGCAGGTCGCCGAGCACGTGGGCCTGACCCGCGAGCGCGTCCGCCAGCTGGAGAAGGAGTCCCTCGCCCACCTGCGGGCCCCCGAGAACCGGGAGCGCCTGCTGGACTGGGCCGGCTGATCCCGGCCGGTGGTCAGACCACCGCGTCCGCGCGCAGCGCCGCGATCTCGTCGGGGGAGCGGCCGAGCTCCGCGAGGATCGCGTCGGTGTGCTCGCCGACCGCCGGCACCGGGTCCATGCGCGCGGGGAGCCCCGCGAGGTCGGCCGGTGGCAGCAGCGCCCGTACCGCGTGGCCGCCCGGCACCGGCACCCGGCGCCAGCGGTCGCGGGCCTCCAGCACCGGGTGGTCGAGGAACGCGGCGATGTCGTTGACCCCGGCGCAGGCGACGCCGATGTCCCGCAGGTCCTTCAGGACGGTGCCGCTGTCCGAGCGGGCGATCCGGGCGGCGACGACGGCGTCCAGTTCGTCCCGGTGGGCGACGCGGTCGGAGCCGGTGGCGAACCTGGGGTCGGCAGTGAGCTCCGGCTGCCCGAGGAAGCCGGCGCACAGCGCGGCCCACTCGCGTTCGTTCTGGACGGAGAGCAGCACCTCCTTGCCGTCGGCGGCACGGTAGGTGCCGTACGGCGCGATGGTGGCGTGCCGTGTGCCCAGACGCGGGGGCTGGCCCCCGCCGTACTCGGTGTAGTAAGCGGGCTGGCCCATCCACTCCGCCAGGGCCTCGAACAGGGAGACCTCCACCGGGTGCGCCCGGCCGGTGGTGGCGCGGGTGTACAGGGCGGTGAGGACGCCGCTGTACGCGTACATCCCGGCGGCGATGTCGGCGACGGAGATGCCGGTCCGCGCGGTCTCCTCGGGGGTCCCGGTGAGCGAGACCAGCCCGGTCTGGCACTGGACCAGCAGGTCGTAGGCCTTGCGGTCGGCCCAGGGGCCGGTGGTGCCGTAGCCGGAGACGGTGCACGGGATCAGCCGCGGGAAGCGCTCGGCGAGGGCCGCGGCGTCCAGGCCCAGGCGCCCGGCGGCGCCCGGCGCGAGGTTCTGCACGAAGACGTCGGCGCTGCCGAGGAGGCTGAGCAGGATCTCGCGGCCCCTGGGTTCCTTGAGGTCGAGGGTGAGGGACTCCTTGGACCGGTTCAGCCACACGAAGTAGCTGGAGTGGCCGTGCACGGCCGTGTCGTAACGGCGGGCGAAGTCACCGTCGCCCGGCCGCTCCACCTTGATCACCCGGGCGCCGAGGTCGGCGAGCTGCCGGGTGGCGTAGGGCGCCGCCACGGCCTGCTCGAGGCTGACCACCGTGACCCCGGTCAGGGGAAGCCGCTGCACGCCGATGTCTCCTGCCGCCGGACCGGGCGCCCGCCGGCGGGACTCCCGGCGGGCCTTGTGCGCTGATTTCTACGGCCCCCGTGCGGCGGATGTCAACGGCGGCCGGCGCCGGCCCGGGTGCCCTCACCTGTGCCTTCGCCGGCCCGCGGCTCCTCAGCGGCCCGCCGGACCCGAGGGCGCGGGCGTGGGGCCGCCGCGGGAGACGACGCGCATCCCGTGGCCGTCGACGACCCGGGCCTGCAGGGAACCGCAGGCGCACCGGGTCCACACCGTGCCGCCCGCGGCGGTGGTGTGCGTGGACACCACCTGGAAGGGCTCGGCACCGTCCGGCCACCCGCAGTGCGGGCAGCGGGCAGCGGTCGTGCTGGGCATGGCGACTCCTTCGAGCGGGGTGGTACGTGAGGACGGTGGGGCCGGTGTGCGGCGGTTGGCCGACCGTGGCACCACAGACAGGGTGCGGCCACAGGTCCGTTCACGTCCAGGTTGACTTTGCGGAGTCGACCGTGAAGCGTTGCCTTCATGATTGACCTGCGCAGGCTGCACGTCCTCAGGGCGGTCGCCCACTACGGCACGGTCACCGCGGCGGCCCGCGCCCTGCACTTCACGCCGTCCGCCGCGTCCCAGCAGATCCGCCAGCTCGCCCGCGACCTGGACGTCGTCCTGCTGGAGCCGCAGGGCCGGGGCGTACGGCTGACGCCGGCCGCCGAGAGCCTGCTCGCGCACGCCGACGCCATCCAGGCCCGCTGGGACGAGGCGGAACTCGATCTGCGCGCGGGGGAGGGAGTGCCCGCCGGGCCGCTGCGGATCACGGGGTTCCCGGTGGCGGTGGCGGTGCTGCTGGCGCCGATGGCCGCGCGGCTGCGGGAACGGCATCCGCGGCTGTCCCCGCGGATCCGGGAGGCCGGCGTGACGGAGAGCTTCGACCTGCTCTTCGAGGGGGAGAGCGATCTGGCGGTGGTGGAGTCGACGCCGCACAACCCGCCGTCGTCCGACGCGCGCTTCGACCAGCGGCCGCTGCTGGACGACCCGTTCGACCTGGTCGTGCCGGAGGGGCACCCGCTGGCGGGACGGAACCCGGTCGGCCTGGCGGAGGCGGCGGACGAGCCGTGGATCGCGCCCGTGCCCGAGAGCCCCTGCCGGCCGCACGTCATGTCGGCGTGCGGGGCCGCTGGGTTCACCCCCGACGTGGTGCACCACGCCCTCGACTGGAACGTCACCGCCCACCTCGTCGCGCACGGGCTCGGCGTCGCGCTGATCCCGCGGCTCGCCCGGCCGGCCGCGGACCTGCCGATCGTCCGGGTGCCCTGCGCGGACCGGCCGCACCGCACGCTGCTGACCTGCACGCGGCGCGGCGGCCACCGGCGCCCGGCGGTCGCGGCGGCGCTGGAGGAACTGCGCGTACTGGCGTCCGGCGCGGTGGCCTGACACACGTCAGGACCGGAGCCCGCCGGGCTCCGGTCCTGGTCGCTGCTGCGGGGCCGGTCAGGCGGCCGCGCCCTCCGCGTGGCCGTGCAGGCGGGCGACGACCTCGGTCAGCTGCGCGGCGACCTCGGCGTCGTCGGCCGGGTGGGTCTCGGCGAAGCGGGTGACCGAGCCCGGGATGGACAGCTTGATGTCCTCGATCACCTTGCCGCCGGCGATGCCCACCGACTTGCGGGTGTCGTCCTGCGCCCACACGCCGCCGTACTGGCCGAAGGCGGTGCCGATCACGGCGACGGGCTTGCCGTTGAAGGCACCGGCACCGAAGGGGCGGGACAGCCAGTCGATGGCGTTCTTCAGCACGGCCGGCATGGTGCCGTTGTACTCCGGCGAGAAGAACAGGAAGGCGTCGGCGGCCTGCGCGGCCTCACGCAGCTTGACCGCGGCGGCCGGGACGCTGCCCTCGACGTCGATGTCCTCGTTGTAGAAGGGGACCTCGGCCAGACCCTCGAAGAGCACGACCTCGGCGCCCTCGGGGGCGAACTTGACGGCCGCCTCGGCGAGCTGGCGGTTGTGCGAACCGGCGCGAAGGCTGCCGACGAGGGCGAGGATGCGGACAGACATGAATACTCCCACTGCTGAGGCTGCTGCTGACGGCCGGTGCGAAACACCGCCGGAGTGATCCGGACCGAGGTCCGTTTAATTTCTAACATCCTAAGCGGACCGCGGTCCAGTTTTGTTCCCGATGCTTTACGCTGTTTTCATGTCCGCCGTTCCACCGCCCCTTCCGCAGCCCCAGGAGACCGACGGCCCGCCCGAGTTGCTCCAGCTCGGCACGGGAGCCGATGCGGACGAGCCCTGCCTGCGGGCCGACGCCGCCCGTAACCGGGCCCGGCTGCTGGAGGCCGCCGCGCGGCTGGTCGCCGAGCACGGCGCGGCCGGTCTCACGATGGAGGCGGTGGCCGCGGCGGCCTCGGTGGGCAAGGGCACGGTCTTCCGCCGCTTCGGCGACCGCACGGGCCTGCTGACGGCACTGCTCGACCACTCCGAGAAGAAGTTCCAGGCCGCCCTCCTCGGCGGACCTCCGCCCCTCGGGCCCGGTGCGCCGGCCGTGGAGCGGCTGCGCGCCTTCGGCTGCGCGATGCTGCACCGCAGCGTCGACGAACTGGCCCTGCAACTGGCCGCCGAGCCCAGCGCGGACCGACGCTACACCGCCGCCCCCCGCCGTTTCCTGCGCGGCCACGTGGCCCTGCTGCTGCGCCAGGCCGCTCCGGACGCGGACGGCGAGCTGCTCTCCCACACGCTGATGGCCCACCTCGACCCGGCCCTGATCCACCACCTCACCCAGCAGTGCGGGGTGCCGGTGGAACGGCTGGAGGCGGGCTGGCTGGACCTGGTGGCCCGGGTGACCCGCACCGAGCCGACGCCCTGAGTCCACGGCGGGTCGCTCCGCCGGCCTCGGGCCGTCGCTCTCGCCCGCCGTGGGCCGCGGTCTCGTCCGATCCGGACGACCGTCCCCCGCTCGCGGACGGCGTACGGGGCTCTGCCAGGATGCCGTACGTCATGGTGCAGATACCGAAAACGCCCGCCGCCGCGTCCCTGACACCGCGCCCCGTCCCCACGAGCACCGATGTGGCCCGCCTGGCCGGCGTCTCGCGCGCGACCGTCTCCTACGTCCTCAACAACACCGGCGCCGTACGCATCAGCGAGGCCACCCGCCGCCGCGTCCACGAGGCCGCCCGGGAACTCGGCTACGTCCCGCACGCGGCGGCCCGTTCCCTGCGCGCCGGACACAGCCGCATGGTCCTGATGCCCGCCCCGGCCTTCCCCGTCGGCCCGCTCTACAACCAGTTCCTCACCGAACTCCAGTGGGCGCTCGGCCGGCTCGACTACACCGTCGTACAGCACGGCACCGCCGCCGGCCCGCACGACGACGACGCGGCCCGCGCCTGGGCGGAACTGCGCCCGGTCGCCGTCCTGGTACCCGGCTCGGGACTGGGACCACGCGGCGTGGAACTGCTCAAACGCTCCGGCGCGCGCGCCGTGGTCACCCTCGCGCCCGAGGCCGTCGAGGGCGCGCACGCCCTGCTCATGGACCACGAGGCCGTGGGCCACTGCGCCGGACGTCACCTCCACGACCGCGGACACCGCCGGATCGGCGTCGTCGTCCCCGCGGAAGCCGGCCTGGAGGTCTTCTCGGCGCCCCGACTGCGAGGAGTGCGCCGCGCCGTCGCGGACACCGA
Source organism: Streptomyces sp. NPDC032940 (assembly GCF_040636935.1). Classification (NCBI taxonomy): domain Bacteria; kingdom Bacillati; phylum Actinomycetota; class Actinomycetes; order Kitasatosporales; family Streptomycetaceae; genus Streptomyces; species Streptomyces sp. NPDC032940. Next base: position 241,872 of record NZ_JBEZVJ010000007.1, read on the forward strand.
CGCCACCGTCACCGAACTCCCGCTCGCCTACGACGAGCGGGACGCCGCCCGGCTGGCCGCCCGCTGGGCCTCCCTCGGCCTCGACGCGGTCTTCGCGTACAACGACGAGTACGCGATGCTGCTGATGCGGGCCCTGCAGGACGCGGGCCTTGACATCCCCGGGGACGCGGCCGTGATCGGCGCCGACGACCTCATGCTGGGCCGCCTGCTGCGGCCCCGGCTGAGCACCGTCCATCTCGAACTGCCGTCCGGCCGCGACCTGGCCGCGCTGGTCGACCGCGCGGTCCACGACCCCGGCGCCCCGCCCGAGCTGCACACGGTCCTCGGCGCGAGGGTGGTGCACCGCGAATCGAGCTGAGCCGCGCGGCGGCCCCTGCCGACCGTCCGGCCCCTGCCGACCGCCCGGACTCTACTGAGCGTCCTGCCCGGTGGCCTGGCCGCCCTGCTGCGCCTGCTGCTGGGCGACCGCCTTGCGGACCTCGTCCATGTCCAGGTTGCGGGCCTGCCCGATGACGTCCGTCAGCGCGGCCTCCGGCAACGCGCCCGGCTGCGCGAACACGGCCACCTGGTCCCGCACGATCATCAGCGTCGGGATCGACTGGATCTGGAAGGCCTGCGCGAGTTCCGGCTGCGCCTCGGTGTCCACCTTCCCGAACACCAGGTCGGGGTTCTCCTGCGCCGCCTTCTCGTAGACCGGGGCGAACTGACGGCACGGCCCGCACCAGGACGCCCAGAAGTCGATCAGGACGAACTCGTTGTCCGTGACCATCTGGTCGAAGTTCTCCTTGGTGAGCTCCACGGTGCTGCTCATGACGTGATCCCTCTTCCTGGTGTCGGCGACAAGCCATCGGCACGAACGCGGCCGACGAGACGGCTATTCCGCGCACGTACCCATGTGGCCCCGCCGCACACCACCCACCAGACTGGCCCCATGACGGAAACGGAATCCATCGCGTACGACGTCGTGGTGATCGGCGCGGGCCCCGTGGGGGAGAACGTCGCCGACCGCACCCGGGCGGCGGGCCTGACGACCGCGATCGTGGAGAGCGAACTGGTCGGCGGCGAGTGCTCCTACTGGGCGTGCATGCCCAGCAAGGCCCTGCTGCGCCCGGTCATCGCCCACGCGGACGCCCAGCACACCCCGGGACTGAGCCGGGCGGCGCAGGCTCCCCTGGACGCCGCCGCGGTACTCGCCCACCGCGACGAGTACACCTCGCACTGGAAGGACGACGGCCAGGTCCAGTGGGTCGAGGGGATCGGCGCCGACCTGTACCGCGGACAGGGACGCCTCGCCGGACCGCGCACGGTGGAGGTGACCGGCCCCGACGGCACCCGCCGCGTCCTGACCGCCCGGCACGCCGTCGCCGTCTGCACCGGCACCCGCGCCGCCCTGCCGGACCTGCCGGGCCTCGGCGACGTACGGCCGTGGACCAGCCGCGAGGCCACCAGCGCGCAGAGCGTACCGGGACGGCTGATCGTGGTCGGCGGCGGAGTCGTCGCCGTCGAGATGGCCACGGCCTGGCAGGCCCTCGGCTCCCGGGTCACCCTCCTCGTCCGCGGCAAGGGCCTGCTCGCCCGCATGGAGCCGTTCGCCGGCGAACTGGTCGCCGACGCCCTCAGCGGCGCCGGCGCCGACATCCGCACCGGCACCTCCGTCGCGTCCGTCACCCGCGAGAACGGCACCGTCGTCGCCCTCACCGACACCGGCGAGCGCTTCGAGGCCGACGAGATCCTCTTCGCCACCGGCCGCGCCCCGCGCACCGACGACATCGGGCTGGAGACGGTCGGCCTCCAGCCGGGCTCGTGGCTGCCGGTCGACGACAGCCTCCGCGTCGACGGCCACGACTGGCTCTATGCCGTCGGCGACGTCAACCACCGCGCGCTCCTCACCCATCAGGGCAAGTACCAGGCGCGGATCGCGGGCGCCGCCATCGCCGCACGCGCCTTCGGCGGGCCCGAGGAGTCCGCCCTGGAATCCGGCCCGTGGGGCGCACACGCCGCGACCGCCGACCACGAGGCCGTACCCCAGGTGGTCTTCACCGACCCGGAGGCCGCCGCCGTCGGCCTCTCCCTGGCCGAGGCCGAAGAGGCCGGCCACCGCGTCCGCGCCGTCGACGTCGACCTGTCGACCGTGGCCGGCGCCGGGCTCTACCGCGACGGCTACACGGGCCGCGCCCGCATGGTCGTCGACCTCGAGGACGAGATCGTCCGCGGTGTCACCTTCGTCGGCCCCGGAGTCGGCGAGCTGATCCACTCCGCGACGGTCGCCGTCGCCGGCCAGGTGCCGGTCAGCCGGCTGTGGCACGCGGTGCCGTCCTATCCGACGATCAGCGAGGTGTGGCTGCGGCTGCTGGAGGCGTACCGGGACAACTGACCGGGGCCGGCGTCCGACGTGCCGTCGCGGAAGGACGTGCCGTCCGGGCAGGACGTGCCGTCGGGGAATGACCTGCCCGTCAGGGAAGGTCGAAGCCCAGGGCGGCCGCGGCCCGCTCCGGCGTGGGCTGGGCCCACCGCTCGGCCACCGCCTCACCGGACGCCAGGGAGCGGAGTTCGGCCCGGTCCAGATACAGCGTGCCGTCGAGGTGGTCCGTCTCGTGCTGCACGATCCGGGCCGGCCAGCCCGGCACGCTCAGACAGCCCTCGTAGAACGCGGCCCGGCCCGCGCCGACGGGCTCGTACCGCGGATTCACCAGCACCCGGAACGGTTGCGGCACCCGCCCGCGCGCCACCCGCACCTCGTCCGGCACCGGCGCCGGGTCCTCGATCACCGCGATCCTCAGCCCGACCCCGACCTGCGGCGCGGCCAGGCCGACACCCGGCGCCGCGTGCATGGTGACGCGCAGCGCCTCGACGAACCGCGCGAGCAGGGCGGGCTCCAGCTGTCCGTCGAAGGGCTCGGCGGCCCGCCGCAGCACCGGGTCACCGGCGGCGAGGATCGGCAACGGACCGTCGGTGCCGAGCAGTTCCTCGACCTGCTCGGCAAGAGACGCGTGCTCACTCGGGGCTCCCATCGCGCCAGCATGACACGGTGCGGCTATCACCGGCAGGGAGCCCCGCGCAGCCCCGGTCGGCTCAGCTCCGCTCGGCGAAGTCGCCGTCGAAGTCGCCCGCGAAGGCGGAGGCGATCCGCAGGTGGGAGTCGGCCTCCTCCTGACGGCCCTGCCGTTCCAGGGTGCGGCCCAGCATCAGCCGGGCGTAGTGCTCCACGGGATCGCGCTCGACGATGACCCGCAGTTCGGCCTCCGCGCGTCGCAGCTGGGCCGAGTGGTAGTAGGCACGGGCCAGCAGCAGCCGCGGCCCGGTCTGCCCGGGCACCTCCTCGACCAGTCCGCCGAGCACGCGCGCGGCGGCGGCGTAGTCCTTGGCGTCGAAGAACATCCGCGCGCGCTCCCAGCGCTCCGCCGGCGTTCCGTGGTCGTAGTACGTCGTGTCCACTCGTGACCTCCTTCTGCGGACTCTGCAACCACTCCGTTTGGTTGAAAATTCCACCACTGTTTCCGGGCTGCTCCGGGCTGCTCCGGGCTGCTCCGGGGTGACCCGGAGGGTGATGGGCCCGGCGACGGACTGACGCGACGGGCCGTCCGGGACTAGGTTGGGCGCCATGAGCAATCTTGATCGCGAGGCGGTTCCCTCCGTGTGCGGCGGCCGCGGCTTCGTGGTGGCGGAGCCGGTGCGTGAACTCCTCAGTCCCCGCCAGGTCAAGCTGGGCGAGTCCACCGAGGTCCGCCGACTGCTGCCCAACCTGGGCCGGCGCATGATCGGCGCCTGGTGCTTCGTCGATCACTACGGACCCGACGACATCGCCGACGAGCCCGGCATGCAGGTGCCGCCGCATCCGCACATGGGCCTGCAGACGGTGAGCTGGCTCCACGAGGGCGAGGTGCTGCACCGCGACTCCACCGGCAGCCTCCAGACCATCCGCCCGCGCCAGCTGGGTCTGATGACGTCCGGCCGCGCGATCAGCCACTCCGAGGAGAGCCCGCGCTCCCACGCCCGCTATCTGCACGGCGCCCAGCTGTGGGTGGCCCTCCCGGACACCCACCGCCACACCGACCCGCACTTCGAGTTCCACGCCGACCTGCCGCACGTCACGGCACCCGGCCTGACGGCCACCCTGCTCCTCGGCACACTCGACGGCGCGACGTCGCCCGGAACGACGTACACCCCTCTCGTCGGCGCCGACCTGAGCCTCACCCGGGGCGCGGACGTCCGCCTGCCGCTGGAGCCGGACTTCGAGTACGCGGTCCTCGCCATGTCCGGCGAGTCCCATGTCGACGGCGTCCCCCTGGTGCCGGGGTCGATGCTCTACCTGGGCTGCGGCCGCCGTGAACTCCCGTTGCGCGCCGAGTCGGACGCGGGCCTGATGCTCCTGGGCGGCGAGCCGTTCGAGGAGGAGCTCATCATGTTCTGGAACTGGATCGGACGCTCCCAGGAGGAAATCGAACAGGCCCGCCGGGACTGGATGGAGGGCACGCGGTTCGGCGAGGTGAAGGGCTGTGACGGCGCCCCGCTGCCCGCTCCCGAGCTGCCGGTGACGCCGCTGAAGCCGCGGGGAAGGGCTCGTTGACCTGCTGAAATGACTGGCGCTGTCGTTGAGGGCTGGGTCCGGCCCCTGCCTGCTCGGACGACCCGCCCCAATGGGGCCTGGCCGAACTCCCGTTCAGGTCGGGGATGCGAGGGCGTTGACCAGCAAGTCCAGCCCGGGTGTGCCGCGTTGGCAGTCAGGGCGGCGCACCCCGGTGGGGCGAGGGTTACCCGGCCTGTTCCTGCGAGTCCGCTGTGGGAACATGCGCGGGCATGCGCTTGTGAACGGTGCCGTCCTTCATGACGAAGTCGACCTTGCCGGTGACGTCGATGTCGGTGAAGGGATCGCCGGGCATGGCGATGATGTCGGCGATCTTGCCGGGCGCGAGTACGCCGAGGTCGTCGATTTCTAGCAGTTCGGCGGCGACGCTGGTCGCCGCTTTCAGCGCGCGGACGGGAGTGATGCCGGTGGAGACCATGGTGGGGAACTCCTTCCAGTTCTCCGCATGTGGGAACATGCCGGCGTCGGTACCGAAAGCGATCTTGATGTCGGATGCCGCGACGTGCTCCGCACCGTCCAGCAGCGCCTTCTGGTGGATCTGGAACTTGCGGCGCTTGTAGAGGGGCTGGCCTTCCCAGAAGGCGTCGTCGTCGGCGTGGCGGGCGTCGTCCAGGACGGTGAACTGGGTGGGCACCAGGTAGACGCCCTTGTCAATCATCATCTGCAGGGTCTCGGCGGTGGCGAGGTTCCCGTGCTCGATGCTGCGTACCCCGGCTCGCACCGCCCGGCGCACGCCCTCGTCCCCGTAGCAGTGGGGCGTCGAGGAGCGGCCGAGGTCCCGGGCGGTGGAGACGAGGGTGTCCATCTCGTCCTGGGTGTAGGTCGTCCGGGTGGGATCGTCGGAGGGGCTGGAGAACCCTCCGGTGGCACCGAACTTGATCCAGTCGGCGCCGGCGCGGATCTCGGTGCGGACCCGGGTGCGGATCTCGTCGCAGCCGTCGGCGGCGGCCAGTTCCATCAGCCGCGGCAGGCCCTGGTACTGGTCGCCCACGATGGTGGAGAAGTCGCCGTGCCCGCCGCGCGCGGAGATCAGGTGGGGGGCCACCAGCATGCGCGGCCCTTCGATCAGCCCTGCGGCGACCGCGTCCCGCAGGTCGAGGGTGCTGTAGCCGGGGTCGGCACCGGTCAGGTCCCGGATCGTGGTGAACCCGTTGTGCAACAACGTCCTCAGGACCGGGAGCGAGGCCAGCGCGGTCGCCGTCGCCGAGCGGCCGAGGGCTCCGGTGATGTCCGGGGTGATGGTGACGTGGGTGTGACAGTCCATGAAGCCGGGGGTCACCGTGTGCCCGGTCAGGTCGATCACCTCGGCGCCCTCCGGCGCGGGGATCTTCGCCTCGATCCTGGCGATCCTGCCGTCCTCGACCAGGATGTCACGGACCCCGGCAGGCGTATCGTCCAGACCGTCCCACACAGTCGCACCGGTCAACAGAGTGCTCATCACAGCCCTTTCTCCCAAAGCGGGTGGCAGACCCCGGCACGCTGCCGTTCCGGCCCGGACGGAATTTGGCCGTTCCCGCGCACGCATCCCTTCCCTGCAAGGTCACGGCGGTCTCTCCTCCCACCCGTCCGGCCCAGCAGGAGAGGACGAGGGCCGTTCTCCGCGGCCCCTCGCCACCGGCCCCGCCTGTCGCGGAACCGCCCCCACCCCCGAAATTCCCCCGATGCACCTCAACGCGGCCGCGTCCAGTTCGCTGTTCTCCTCGGACGTCGGCCTCGCGACGTGCTACCTCGACCTCGCCGGAGTCCTCACCGCCGCCATGCCGGGCGGCATCATCTGCTGCAGTCGGGCTCCTACGCCGGCCGCCCCAGAGCCACGACATTTGTACAAGACCGAGGGCCGGCAGCCCCGGCATCCTCCCGGGCATGGCTATCTACGACGGTAAGCACGCGCACGGGATGCACGTGGTCCACGACGGCCCGCGGGAGGCGCCGCCGATACTGCTCATTCACGGATCGGGAGCCTCGGGCAGCTCCTGGGGTCCGGTAGTGCCGGCACTGGCCAGCCGGTATCACGTCGTCCGGATCGACCTCCCGGGCCACGGTCAGTCCCCGCCCGCGCCGTCGTACGACGTGCCTGAGCAAGCAGCCTGCCTGGCCGCGGCGCTCGATGAGCTCGGCCTTCGTCCGGTCACCGTGGCCGGGCACTCCAGCGGCGGATACATCGCCACCGCCCTCGCCGAACAGCGCCCGGACCTGGTGGGTTCGCTCGCGCTGATCAGCAGTGGTCCGAGTCCCGACGCGCTCCTTCCGCAGCCCGTCCTCCTTCGGGTCCTGATCGACCCGCCGTTCGGCCCGCTTCTGTGGAAAGTCCGTTCCGACGCGATGCTCCGCCGGGGGGTGACCGCAGTGTGCAACCGCCCGGTGGACGTCCCGGACGACCTGGTCGCCGACGTACGGGGCATCGACTACCGCACGTTCAGGACGGTGCTGCGCCAGAACGGCGCGTACATCGCCGAGAAGAGCCTGCCCGCGCGCCTGACCGCACTCGAGGTCCCGGTTCTGGTGATCTTCGGCGCTGCCGACCCCCGATGGGATCCGTCTTCGGCGCACCACTACGACATGGTGCCGAACGCGCGAGTCGATCAGCTGCCCGACATCGGGCACTTCCCCATGCTCGAAGCGCCGGAGGCGACCGGGGAGTTGCTGCTGCGCTTCGCAGCGACGGGCCGCTGACACCCATCGCCTAGCCTGGTGCTGTGAAGTCCGCCGAATCACCACCTGACTGGGCGTCGGTGGAGGTCGCCGTGCCCCGGCAACCGGCTCGGCTGCCCGGGGTCTGCATGGCCGGGTTCCGCCAACGTGCCCCGGTGCGCGTTGATATCGCTATGGTCGCGCACCCCTCGGTCACTCTGTTCGTAGACCTGAGCGACGCAGACAGCCTTGTCTACGACGCCCACGGCCGGCGCCAATGCGGCAGCACGGTCGTTGGACTGGTACCCGGCGACCTTCGGCTCGGAGGCCGGGCGGCTGGAGGGATCGAGTGCCTCCAGATCCGGTTGTCGCCGGCCCTGGCGGTTGCGGTGTTCGGCGCATCGACCGACCTCAGCGGGACGGTGGTCTCCCTGGACGATGTCTGGGGCCGCGACGCCGGGCGAACCGAGGAAAGGCTGCGGGCCGCCACGTCGTGGGACGCGCGGTTCACGATCGCAGCGGACGCCCTCGGCCGACGGATGAGCGCCCGCCCGTCGCCCGATCCAGAGGTGGCCGCTGCCTGGTGGCTGATGCTCACCAACCGGGGACGGGTGCGCGTCGACAACCTGGCGAGCGAGGTGGGATGGAGCCGTAAGCGCCTGTGGTCCCGCTTCCGGTCCCAGATCGGCCTCACGCCCAAGCATGCCGCCCGGCTGGTGCGCTTCGACCACGCCGCCCATCTCCTCGCGGCGGGTAACGCCGCCGCCCAGGTGGCGGCCACCAGCGGCTACGCCGACCAGGCCCACCTCCACCGCGAGGTCAAAGCGTTCACCGGGGTGACACCCACCGCCATAGCTGATGCGCCGTGGCTCGCCATCGATGACGTCGCGTGGCCGACGCGTTCGCGGACCTGACACCGTCGACGTCTCCGGTTCATCAGGCTCCGGCGAAGTGAGCTCCCGGCGGCATCCCCGCGGCCGCTGCCATCGACCTGGCCGACCGGTGAGTGGCGTTGTTCGGTTTCTCCTCGAGCGTCCTGACGATGACGCGTTCGAGGAAGCGCCGCCAGGTGCGGACCGTGTCCGGAGTGACGCGCAGCCGGCGCGACACCTCCATGATCGAGGGCCCTCGGCACCCTCCACCACGATCCGCGACCGCAAGGCCGGTGGGTGGCCGCGGCGGTGATCATCAGCGCGCACCGACCTCTCCGCAAGGTCGGAGCGTAGCCGGCCCGAAGGGGCGCGGCTCGTTCAGAGCCCGGGAGCGCTGGGCGACGAGGTCGTCGTAGGCGCCGTCGCGAGGCACAGTCATGGGCTTCTACGCCCTTCCCGGAGCCGCTGTCCACCGGACGATGCGCGGCTTACTGTCGGCGCTGGTCATCGGCGCCCTCGGTGTCGTCGCCGCACCGGTCGCGCCGACCGCGCACGCCGCTGAGAGCGCGCTCGGCGCCGCGGCGGCGCAGAGCGGCCGCTACTTCGGCACCGCCATCGCCCCGGGCCGGCTGGGCGACTCGACGTACACGACGATCGCGAACCGCGAGCGCGTCGGCTACGCCGCACTTCTCCGGCCCGGGTCTTGTCCGCGAGAGCGACCAGGACACCGCCTACGCGGGGCCCTCCTGCTCGCCGTCGCCGACGCCTGCGGCAGCGGAGGTGCCGAGGTGCCCCCGCAAGCGCCGCCGCCGGCCCCCGTGCTGCCGTCGGGCCGCCGAAGCCGCGGGGGAGGGCACGCCGACCCGCTCGGACGCGTCCGCACCGGTGGCCGCGCGGCGCACCCGCCCCACGGCTTTCGTGGTTTCATGGCCATGATCCGGACGGCCGACAGGGGAGTGGGGGCGTGGCCATGCGCATCGCGGTGATCGGGGCCGGTGGCGTCGGGGGTTACTTCGGAGCCCGGTTGGCGGCCGCGGGGAACGAGGTCACCTTCGTGGCGCGAGGCCGGCACCTCGAGGCCATCCGCCGGTCGGGCCTGCTCGTGCACAGTCCGCTGGGCGCGTTGCGCACCTCGCCCGACTCGGTCGTGTCGAGCATCTCGGAGCTCGGCCCGACCGACCTGGTACTCGTCGCCGTCAAGCTGTGGGACACCGAGGCCGTCGCCGGGCAGCTCCGGTCCTCGGCGGCGCACAAGGCGCCCGTGCTGTCCCTGCAGAACGGGGTGCACAAGGACGCCGTCCTGCGCGGCTCGCTCACGGACGAACAGGTCCTGGGCGGTGTGTGCTTCATCTCCGCCTTCATCGAGGAACCCGGCGTGGTCAGGCACAACGGAGCCCTGCAGAGGGTCGTGCTCGGCCCCTACGGATCCGGCTCGGCGACGACCGGCCGGGACGTACTCGCCGCCTTCCGCGACGCGGGGATCGACGCCGAGGCGAGCGACGACATCGAGAGGGTGATCTGGGAGAAGTTCGTGTTCCTCGTGGGCCTGTCGGCGACCACGGCGACCGTCCGCCGGCCCATCGGCGTCGTCCGAGCAGACGAACGGAGCCGACGCCTCCTGTACGACGTGATGGCCGAGACGGTGGCCGTGGCGCAGGCGTCGGGAGTGCGGCTGGACAGCGGCTTCGCCCAGGACCGACTCGACTTCTGCGACACCCTTCCCGCCGACATGACCTCCTCCATGCACAACGACCTGGAAAAGGGCAACCGGCTCGAACTGCCCTGGCTCAGCGGGGGAGTGGCGGACCTCGCCGACCGACTGGGCGTCCCGGCGCCGCGCAACCGCACGGTGGCCGACATCCTCGCACCGTACGTCCTGGGCCGGCCGGCCGACTCCTGACCGGCGCGGAGAGGAGCTCCGAGCCGGAGCCGTACAGGTCCGTGCCGGCCGTTCCCCGGCGGTGCCGGGCTACTCCTCGGGTTCCCAGGCGATCAGCTGCTCGAAGACCCGCCGGTCGCCCTCGGTCTTCAGGTCGCTCAGCGTGAGGCGGCCCCAGACGAAGAGGAGCAACTGCTCGGCCGTGCCCGTGGCCGAAGCGGAGGCGGGCGGGGCATCGTCGGTGAGGGGTGCGGGCCAGGCGCCGGTGTCGTCCAGCGTGAGCTGCCAGGAGCGGCCCTCGGTGGCGTGGTAGTGGATCCTGGCGGCCTCGTGCGGCCAGGCCGCCGGGGTGGAGTTGCACGTGTCGAGGAACTCGGCCACGCCGTCGAGCGCGACGTCCGCCGGCATCGGCTGTACGGCGCCTGCGGCGAGCTGGGCGTCGTAGGTGTGCACCAGCACCTCGTGCACCCGGCGCCGGGCAACGCCCCAGGCGTTCGCCGGCGACACGCCGGCGGCCCACCACGCCCAGCAGCCGCGCTCCGGGCCGGCCTCGCGCAGCGCATTCAGCAGCAGCTCGTTCGACTCGGCGTACCAGGACAGCAGCGCCTCGAGCTCGCCCGGCACCTCCGCGGCGTCCTTGGCCGGCGGAGCCTCGGCCGGGCCCGCGGCGACGATCGCGGCCCACCAGCGCTGGCCCGTACCCAGGTGCCGCACCAGATCGAACAGCGTCCACTCGGGGCAGGACGGCACGGGCACGTCAAGGCCGGGCGCGGCGGCAACCGCACTCCGGAACGCGGCCGACCGCTCGTCGATCAGTCGCAGCAGGGCGGAATACTCAAGACTCTCTGTCACCTCGCTTGCCTATCACCCCGGTCGGGCCGACCGCATCCCCATTCCGTACCGTCGGCCGCGGGAGTACGCGCGAGCTGCACTGCCCTCGTCACGGCTCGTCCTCCTGTGGCGGGTACGCGTCGATGCCGTCATCGCGGCAGGCCGTCCCGAATCCGGTCCGCACGGCCATCGACAGTGCCGGCCGCACGAGCAGGTCACGCGGGTGTGCGATCGCCACCTCGTGGCCGTCCGTCGCGGCGGAGGCGTGGACGCTCGTCCGGGCCATGCGCCGGGCATGCCGTGCCGCCCCGTGCCCGCGGAGCCCTCTTACGGCCCCGGCGGGATCGCACGCCCTCTCTCGGTTGCTCGGTCACGCCCGCCGGCCGGAAGGAGCCCCCGGCTCGAGAGGGTCTCCGTATGACCGACGACCTCACCGGCCGGCCCGCCCACGTCCAGCTCCAGGCCCCGGAACGCCGCGAGATCTCCAGCCGCGAGCTGCTCGACCTGCACCTCGCTCAGCTGGACGCCGCAGCCCGGCCTGTGGCGGGGACGCTCCACCCGCCCCGGGTCACCGGGATCGCGCCCGGCAGCCGCGGGCGGGCACTGCGCGGCCGAGACGATCACATCACGGGTACCCGGTGCCCCTGACCGGCTGGTGCTCGTCGACCGGCTGGGCCGTGCCACCACTGCGGCGAGTACGGTGTCGAGAAGACCGTCCACGACCTGGACGTCCACCAGATCCTGGAAGGAACCGGCGAGATCATGCGTGTCACCGTGACCCGTGGACTGACGGGGGCGTCGCGATGAACGACGTCCTGTTCCGCACGAGCGGCCACGCCGCCCACATCGTCCTCAACCGTCCGAGGGCCCTGAACGCCCTCACCCACGACATGGTGCTCCGCATCGACGAGGCGCTCACGGAGTGGGAGCGCGACCCGGCCGTCGCGACCGTCGTCATCACGGGCGCGGGGGAGCGCGGTCTGTGCGCGGGCGGTGACATCCGCGCCGTGCACGACGACGTCCGGGCGGGCGGCGGCACCGCCTCGGCCGCGTTCTGGCGCGACGAGTACCACCTCAACGCGCGTATCGCCCGCTACCCCAAGCCCTATGTCGCGGTCATGGACGGCATCGTCATGGGCGGCGGTGTCGGTGTCTCCGCGCACGGCAGCGTCCGCGTCGTCACCGAGCGGTCCAGGGTCGCCATGCCGGAGACGGGCATCGGCTTCGTCCCGGACGTCGGCGGCACCCGTCTGCTCGGCCTGGCGCCCGGGGAACTGGGCACCCATCTCGCGCTGACGGGCGCGCAGATCGGCGCCGGGGACGTGCTCCTGTGCGGTCTCGCCGACCACTACGTGCCGTCTGACGCCCTTCAGGGCTTCGTCGACGACCTCGCCGAGCAGCCCGTGCGCGACGCCGTCGCCCGGCATGCCCGGCAGGCGCCGCCGGGAGAGCTCGCCGGCCGGCGGGACTGGATCGACGCCTGCTTCTCGGCCGGCACGGCCGAGGACATCGTCCGGCGGCTCCTCGCCCACGGGGACACGGCCGCCAAGGAGACCGCCGAGGTCCTGCTCACCAGGTCACCGACCTCGCTGAAGGTCACCCTGGAGGCCGTGCGCCGCGCACGCCGACTCGGCACGCTGGAGCGGGTCCTCGACCAGGAGTACCGCGTCTCCTGCGCCTGCCTGGACAGCCCCGACCTGGTGGAGGGCATCCGCGCCCAGGTCGTCGACAAGGACCGCGCCCCGCGCTGGTCACCGGCGGCGCTCGGTGAGGTCACCGACGCGGACGTCGAGCGCTTCTTCACGCCCCTCGGCGCACGCGAACTCGGCCTGGCCGGCGCATCCGGCGCCGGCGAGGCGGCCGCCGGGTGAGCACGGCCGTGGCGTGCCGCGCTCAGGCGCGTCCCTCCGGCCGGCCAGACCGGTCCGCGGGCGTTCCCGGCGGTGGCCGCGTCCTCCGTCGGCCCCGCGAGCGGACCCACGTCGGCCGACTCAAATGTTTCCCCGGGCCGCCGACGCGGGGATACAGTCCGGCCAGGGCCGCGACCAGGCCGGGAGCGGGGAGCAGGAGGGGGCGACGTGCTGGAGGTTGTGGCGCTCAGCGCACTGACCGCGTTTCTCATGTCCGTGGGCAACGGTGCCGCGGGCGAGATGGGCAAGCAACTCCTGCTGTCGACCGGCACATTGGTGAGAAGGACCACAGGGCGTCGGACGCCGCTGCCGTCGGACGCGGACGAACGGACGGCACTGGCCGGGCTCGTGCACACACGGCTGTCGCAGGACGCACGGCTGGCCGGTGAGTGGGCCGTGCTGCTGCGCACCCACGGGCAGCCGGGGGCGCCGGTGATGTCGCGGGGGAGCGGCCTGCCACCCGCCCCGCGCTGTTTCACCAACAGGGAGAAGGCGCTGAGGCAGTTGGCCAGGGAGGCGAACCGGCCCACCGACGGACGGCCGCGGGTCGCCCTGCTCCACGGGCCGCCCGGCATCGGCACGACCGCCACGGCGCTGCGCCTGGGCGCCGAGCACCACGACCGCTTTCCCGACGGCCAGTTCTACGTCGACCTGCGGGACACCGCGACGGACGGCGGGCCGGGGCCTGGCGCGGTCCTGTCGCGCCTGCTGCGGCAGATGGTCGACGCACCCGGCGACCTCCCCGCCACGGAGGCCGGCCGGGAAGAGCTCTACCGGCGCCTCACGGCGGGCCGCCGGGCCCTGGTCGTGGTCGACCATGCGACGTCACTCGCCCAGGTCCGCGGCCTCGTCCCCTCGACGCCCGGTGTCTTCCTGCTGGTGGTCGTCTCCGGACAGCCCTTCGCGCTGGACGCGGAACGCGTCGCGGTCGAGCCGCTCAGCGACCGCCACGCGATGCGCATGCTGCGGGAGCTGGCGGGGCGGGAGAAGGCCGCCCGGGTGAGGGCCCGCATGCCGCAGGTGCTGAGCCGGTGCGCCGGCAACCCGTTCGCCCTCAACGCCGTGGCGATGCAATTGCAGGCCGGCCGGCAGGACGACCCGCTGCCGGCGCCGCCCGGCCCCGATGCCGCCGATCCCGATCCCGTCCGCGAGGCCGCCCGGCACGCCACCGGGCTGCTGCGGCCGCCGACGGCCCGCCTGTGCCGGCTGGCGGCACTGGGGGCATGGGCACACCTCGACGCGCCTCTGGCCGCGGCCGTCGCGAGCGTGACCCCGGAGGAGGCCGCCGGGATGCTCGCGGAAGCGGCCGACGTCCAACTGCTGGACGCCCTGGCCGACGAGCGGTACCGGTTCCGGCCCGAGGTACGCCGGTACCTCGCGGACACCGCGGGTCCGGAACTCGGTGTCGCCGAGTGCTCGGCCGCCGTCGGCCGCGGTCTCGACGCCGTACTGCACCGCGCCCTGCACGCCGCGCACGCCGCCCTCCCGCAGAGCTGGCGCACCGAACCGGCACCCCGGGACGGTGCCCCGTACCCGGACGAGGCCGCGGGCCTGCGGGCCCTGACCGCCGACGCGGGCAACCTCGTCCGAGCCGTCGTCCTGGCCGACGAGTACGGCCACACCACCACGGCGCTGCGGCTGGCCCGCGCCCTGTGGCCGCTGCAACTGAAGGCGGGCCACTGGGACGACGTGCTGCCCGCCCTGCGGGTCGCCGTGCGCACCGCCGACACCCACCAGCCCCGCACCCGCATGGCCGGCGCCCTGTACTTCCAGTTGGCGCACTGCCTGGACCAGTTGGGGCACAGGGAGGAGGCCGAGCGCGCGGCGCTCACCGCGGTGGAGTGCGAGAGGGCGGCGGGGCATCTGCGCGGCGAGGCCTCCGCGGTCGAGATGCTCGGCCTGCTGCGGCTCTACCAGTGGGACCACGCGGCCGCCTACGATCGGTTCACCGAGGCCAAGGCCGTCTACGCGCAGATCACTTTCGGCCAGGAAGGCGCCGACGACCTCCCGCGCGCCCTCGCCCTGGTGGAACGGCATCGAGGGCGCGCCCTGGGCGGCATGGGCCGGCTGGAGGAGGCGGAGGGCCTTCTGGGGGCCGCGATCGACTTCTTCGAGCAGCAGGGCGAGGACTACAACACGGCACGGGCCCTGACGGACCTGGCCGAGGCCCTGCACGGCGCCGGCCGGCACACCGAGGCGCTGACGCGGATCGCCGAGGCCGAACGCCGGCTCGCACCGGAAGCCGTACCGCACCGCCGGTACCTCACCGTTCTGCGGGAGCGCTGCGAGGCCGCCGCCCGGTGAGCGGCTCCACGCACACCGGATGAACGCGGCCGGCGGCGCGCACCCCGAGCACGACGCCCTCGCGGGGCACGCGGCCGCCGGTCGAGAGCCACGAGTACAACGACGAGGCGTACGCGGCCGGATCGAGGTCCGCGCCGGTCCCCGCGGAGAGCCGGAACACCTCGTCCGCGCGGGTCAGCACGGTGCACGTGTCGGGGCCGGTCACGAAGACCGCCATGGCGCACTGGCGGTGTCTGCGCAGCACCTCGGCCGTCCACCCCTGCCAGCCGCCCAGGCGGGGGTCGTCCGGCTGTCCGTCCCGCACGATCAGGTCGGCCGTCTCCAGGGCGGCGGGGTCCCGGGTGTCCTCGTGCACCGTCGTGTGCACGTCGCCCTCGGCCGCGTAGGAGACCACGGAGGACCGCTCGATCTCCACGGTGGCCCCGTCGACGCGTGTCCTCACCCGGAGCGGGGCCGTACGGCGCGGGGGATCGTAGGCGGGCAGCGGCAGGCGTTCCAGCAGTGCGGGGGTGGGCGGTTCGGGCAGATGCAGCAGGCGGTAGAAGTGCCGGCGCAGCAGCGTCGCCGCAGCGCCCGGAACCGAGGTGACTCCGTCCGCCGTATCCGCCTGCGGACGTGCGGCCGCCAGCAGTCGCTCCACCTGGCCGGGCAAGGAGCGGTGCGGATCCAGGCGCGGGGCCTGCCGGACGAAGGACGCGAGCGGTGTCGCGGGGTCCAGCTTGGCGTGCCCGTCGGCTGCGACGAGCACCGGTACGTCCAGCGCCGCCGCGTAGTAGGACACCGAACCGAAGTCCCCGACCACGGCGTCGGCCGCCAGGATCGCCTGACGCCAGTCGCGGAGGGGATCCACCAGGGCCAGGCCACGCCGGCACGCCTCGTCCAGCCAGGCGCGGATCTGGCCCGGGCCGTGCCCGTACCAGATGTTGGGGTGCAGCACGGCGGCCACCCGGTACTCGTCGGCCGGCAACTCGGCGGCCAGCCGCGGCAGGAGGCTCGGCAGCAGGTCCCGGTCGGCGCTGCCGAAGAGCCCCTCGGGGTTCCAGGTGGAGCTCAGCACCACGAGCCGCTGGCCGTCCCGCACCCCCAACGCGCGGCGGAAGCGGGCCCGGTGGTCACGGGCGGCGAGCATGCGGTCGAAGCAGGGGTCGCCGGCCACCACCGAGGCCTCCAGCGCCTCGGGGCAGACACGGCGCAGCCGTTCGACCTGTTCGGGGTGGGACAGCACGAGGCCGTCGACGAAGGGTTTGCCGTCCGCGAGGAGCCACTCCGGAGACAAACCGAAGGTCGGCTCCCGGCTCCCGGCTCCCGGCTCCCGGCTCCCGGCTCCCGGCTCCCGGCTCCCGGCTCCCGGCTCCCGGCTCCCGGCTCCCGGCTCCCGGCTCCCGGCG